>DATEDD010000237.1:0-4324 GCA_035286565.1 Anaerolineales bacterium | reverse complement strand
GGGCGGCTGTCGTTCTGGCCCGTGACTATTTTGACGGCGGCAGAGAGTCGGGTTTCATCGCTGCAAGAGTTATGCGGGGTGAAAATCCCGCAAACATTCCGTTCCAACCTTTCACAAAAACTAAATTAATAGTCAACCTCGAAGCGGCAAGAGCTACCGGACTTAAGATACCGTTTCCACTGCTCCAGAAAGCCGGGGAGGTAATTGGTCAATAATATGGAGAGGTATAATATTTACATCTTACTGTAAAAAGAAATTGAACTCGATACAAGAGAGGTGTAAGATACGCCGTTAAATTATGGTTCAATCTGCAAGATTGAACCAGCGAAAATGTCGTCAGGCGGAAACTCTTGACGGCACAGGTGAAGAAGCTAAGAACGGGTATCGTGAACGTAACCCTATAACAATAATTAGATTTTAGTGATTCATGGAAATTACCAAGAAACAAATCGGTGAAGCCCTGGAAATACGCATCACAGGGCGTCTGGATGCATACTGGTCTGATCATCTGACCAACTGCCTGTCTGATGCCATTCGCGAAGGCGCTCATCAAATCAGCCTCAACATGTCGGAAGTTGCGTACATGAGTTCGGCCGGCATCCGCGTCCTGCTGCAATTTTACAAACAATTAAAAGGAATTCAGGGATCATTTGTCGTTTCCAATCCCTCGGAACCGGTAAAAATGGTGTTAGAACTCGCAGGGTTCGGAGACCTGCTTATTTCGGAGACCGCACCGCAAGGCGAACCATCCACAAAGCCTTCGGGCGTCAACCAATATAACCTCGACAACACATCGTTTGAAATTTTCGATTGCGCTCCGAATGCTTCACTAAAATGCCGTATTATCGGCAATTCTGAGTTACTGCCCGCACATAGTTTTCGTGAGGAACATGCTCATACCATCTCGTTTCCCGATTCAACGTTTGCCGTAGGTCTGGGTGCGCCGGGCAACACCTTTGAGGACTGCCGCGGCAGGTTTGGGGAATTTCTGACAGTCGCAGGCGCTGCTGCATATCTGCCAACGGATGGCACAAACGTGCCCGACTATTTGGTATCGTCAGGGGCTTTTATACCCAAATTGAAAATCCTTTATTGTCTCGCATGCGAAGGCACATTCTCAAAAATGATACGATTTGAAACGAAAAAAGAAACTCATGCGATAACACTTACAAAAATCGTGGATGCTTGCCTGAAGATCGCAAATACAGAGGCTGCCGGCATTGTCATGGTCGCCGAATCTGCCGGACTTATGGGAGCATCTTTGAGACAGTCACCGGCATTGCATACATCGGATGCGTCACTCTTTGAACACCCCGGTATACAGGACTGGCTTTCTTTCACCTCGGAACGGGCATACGCGCGCAGCCTGACATTAATCGTAGGAGTGGCCGCCAGTACCGAACGACACGCTTTGACATCTATGGTGCGTCCTCTGGGGAAAGAACCGTTGCCGGCAGGACATTTCCACACCGCGGTGTTCTCCTACCGCCCATTAAAAAAGGGAGAGATGGACCTAAAAACGACCGTATCCACCCTCTTCGAATCTGAGACACTCCAGGCAGTGCTGCATTTACTCAACGACGATCGCGAGATTGCCGGCGCAGGACAGAGCGAGTTTGTGAGAGGCGCCTGCTGGGTTGGACCGATCTCAGAAGTCATAACAGGAAGGATATAAGACATGACGCTTCTCATCGGCTCATTAACCATCGGACTTATCCTGTCACTACTTGCAATGGGGGTATTCATCAGTTTTCGTATCTTCGATTTTTCTGACATCACGGCCGACGGGTCTATCACGCTGGGAGCAGCCGTATCAGCTATCCTGATCGTCAAAGGAATAAACCCGGTACTGGCGACTGCTGCCGGTTTTTGCAGTGGATTGCTGGCAGGTGCGACAACAGGCGTGCTTCATACAAAATTCAAAATCAATAGTCTGCTTTCCGGCATCCTGGTGATGACCGCACTCTACTCGGCAAATTTGCACGTCATGGGCAAAAGCAACGTGCCGCTGTTATCCCAAACCACCTTGTCTACCTATGCCGAACATATCGGCTTGAAAGTATTCGGCGGCGCGGAAAACATAATTATAATGGGATGGCATGTCGGCGTCCGGGATATTTCCGTGCTCATCTCCATGTCCGTGATAATCGGTTTGGTTGGATGGATTCTGTATCTGTTTTTCCGCACAAACCTGGGAACTGCGATGCGCGCCACCGGCGATAATGATCAGATGATCCGTGCCCTGGGCGTCAACGTTGGCAACATGATTACTTTAGGACTTGCCTTTTCGAACGGCCTTATTGCGCTTGCAGGCGCCCTGTTGGCGCAATATCAAGGTTTTGCAGACGTGCAGATGGGGATTGGCATGGTCGTCTGGGGACTGGCAAGCGTCATCATTGGCGAGTCCCTTGTCGGCACGCGGAATCTGGGACTGACGATTACCGGCGCTGTTATGGGCTCTGTGATCTTTCGGCTCATGGTGGCTATGGCATTGCGGTGGGGACTGAACCCCAACGACCTGAAGCTTATTACCGCCATTTTTGTGTTTGCAGCGCTGATTCTTCCCAATTTACTGGGCAAGCTGAAAAAAAAGAGGGCTTAATTTAATATGTCGCACCATTGTAAACGGGACAATCTCAAACACACCCCCAACCCCTCTTGATAGAGGGGAGTTTTAATTTGTCCCCTCTAAAAAGAGGGGATAAAGGGGTGTGTAAAATTTTGTTAAAAAACTACCTATGCTTGAAATTCGCGGCATTTCAAAGACGTTTAATGCGGGCACTCCGAACGAAGTGCGCGCACTCCAGAACATAGACCTTACGGTTGACGAGGGTTCTTTCGTCATCGTAATAGGCACAAATGGCTCCGGAAAGTCCGCCTTACAAAACGCCGTTGCCGGCACCTTCTTCGTAGATTCAGGCGCCATATCTTTGGCAGGTCACGACGTAACGCGCTGGCCGGAGCACCGCCGCGCAAGGTTCATTGGGCGGGTATTCCAGAATCCGTTCAGTGGAACGTCCCCGAACATGTCAATTGCCGAGAATCTTGCCCTTGCCGCCAGGCGCGGCCAGAAACGCGGGCTTGGGTGGGCGCTTAACAACAGTTTGGTGAGCGACCTCCGTGAACGCGTGCGCATGTTGAATATGAAACTGGAAGACCGGTTAGACAACATCATAGGAAGCCTCTCTGGTGGACAGAGGCAAGCGCTCACACTCCTTATGGCCACATGGCTCAAACCGAAACTCCTCCTGCTCGACGAACACACGGCCGCCCTCGATCCCAAGAGCGCCAGCCAGGTCATCCGGTTAAGCGAGGAAATCATCGTGCGTGAAAAATTAACGACGCTCATGGTTACCCATTCGATGCATCAGGCCGCCAATCTCGGCGACAGGCTCATCATGATGTACCGCGGTCGAATCATTCACGACTTTCGCGGCGCCGAGAAAAAGAGACTCCGCGTGGACGACCTGCTGGCGCGGTTCGAAGAGGTGCGGCGCAAGGAACAGCTTGACCCAACAGCAGCCGAAATGCTCCGCCGGACATACATCTGAACCAAGCATCAGGCGGAACCACAGACTTCGTCGTGAGCGCTCAGTAGGACGATTAAGACGTTGGTTTTTACGCCGAATCCACCTTCACAACACCCACCCCACAATCCCCTCCTGGGAGGGGACTCAGGGGTGGGTTCGCTCCGCCCTTCGCAAACTCAGGGCAGGCTTAACCCACCCTACCGCAAATCCGCATAAATAAAATGAAATTCCTATACAATCGAGTTAATCCCCCTTAAAAAAGGGGGATTTTTTGTCTGCCACTACCAAGGACCCGCATAAATAAAATCAGTTGTCATTTGATTTTATCATTGGTTGATGTTTTAATAATCACGTATGAAAGAAACAAAAATCCTCTCAGTCCAGGTTGGTCTCACAAAAACACTCAACGGGGCTACGGAAACCAAATCGAACGAAGAACCCTGGACGACGGGTATCTTCAAGACAACTGTTTATGGTCCCGTATGGCTGGGGAAGCTTAACCTTGCCGGAGATGCACAGGCAGACTTATCGGTTCACGGCGGCATACACAAGGCGGTCAATGTATATCCATCCGAGCATTACTCTTACTGGAGGCAGGATATCCATCTGCAGGATATGCCCTACGGCGCCTTTGGTGAAAACTTCACAACATCCGGCCTGCTGGAAGACGAAGTTTGCCTTGGAGATATGTTCGGGATTGGCGAGGCTGTTGTGCAGGTTTCTCAGCCCAGACAACCTTGCTGGAAGCTGGAGCGGCGATGGGGTGTCAAGGATTTGGTTATACGCATTAAAGA
>DATEDD010000236.1:0-4131 GCA_035286565.1 Anaerolineales bacterium | reverse complement strand
GGCGGTTAATCCGCTTGGCCTACAGGGACAAGTCGAAGGCGGCGTGATGATGGGACTCGGCAACGCCTTGACTGAAGAATTCATCATGGATAACGGTTATGTGGTCACTGATCATCTGGCGCGTTATCGTGTGCCTGGCATTATGCTTACCCCTGAGATAACAGCCATCATCGTCGAACATCCAACTGCCGAAGGTCCCTACGGAGCAAAAGGAGTAGGTGAGATATGCAGTATCCCAACCACACCAGCGATTACAAATGCGATTTTCAACGCGGTTGGAGTCCGTATTGATAAGTTGCCTGTGGATCAGGAGTTGATTGCAAGAGAGATTTGGGAAAGAGAAGAAGAGAAATAGAAATTATAAGTTTTCCAATGTTCGAGATTAAGTGACCTATCCTAGACATCCGAATTCATTAAGAACCTCGAGGTCTTTGTATATATCGTGTAAAATTACTGCATTATGAAAAACTTTCCTGGCTACAAATGTTCACTTTGCGGCGCAGAATACCTGCAAGGACAGGTTACCTACACCTGCCCCAAAGATGGTGGGAATTTAGATATCGTCCTTGATTACGACTCCATCAAGAAGAAATTTCAACCCGAAGACATCACCTCACGGACCGAGTCTTCGCTTTGGAGGTATTTGCCTCTTTTGCCAGTGGACGAACCCGGAGGGGATTCCACTCCCTTACACGCCGCAGGCTGGACGCCCGTATTTGCCCTGCCGCGATTGGCAGAGAAACTAAACCTCAAGCACGTCTGGCTCAAGGATGAGTCGCGGAATCCCACGGCTTCTTTCAAGGATAGAGCCAGCGCAGTGGTTGTGACTCGCGCGCGAGAAATCAAAGCGGATGTGGTTGTCACGGCATCCACGGGTAATGCAGGCGCGGCACTGGCGGGGATGTCCGCGGCGATTGGGCAGAAGGCGATTATTTTCGCGCCCAAGTCTGCTCCACAGGCGAAGGTGGCGCAACTGCTTATCTTTGGCGCGAAAGTCATTTTGGTGGATGGCACTTATGATGAAGCGTTTGATCTGAGTATCAAAGCTTCAAATGAATTCGGTTGGTATTGCCGTAACACTGGCTACAATCCATTTACGCTTGAAGGCAAGAAAACTGCCGCATTTGAAATTTGGGAATGGTGGATGAGAGCGCATCACGACTGGCATAAAAATGATAGTCCTTTGGATAATCATCCGCCATTGTCTATTTTTGTTTCAGTGGGTGATGGCAATATCATCTCAGGCATTCACAAAGGGTTCAAGGATTTACTTGCATTAGGCTGGATTCCCAACATGCCGCGCATTATCGGTGTGCAGGCTGAAGGTTCTGCGGCCATTGCAAATTCTTTTCATGCGAATACTGAAATCATCACGCCAGTCTCTGCAAAGACAATTGCAGATAGCATTTCAGTAGATTTACCTCGTGATGGAGTCCGTGCGGTGCGTGCCGCGAAGGAAACTGGCGGAACATATATCACGGTGTCAGATGAAGAGATCATCAAGTCTATTGCGGAACTCGGTAAAATGGGTGTCTTCCCCGAACCTGCCGGAGCCACAGCGTATGCTGGACTGGTCAAAGCGGCAGGCTCAGGCGGGGTGCGAAGCGATGATCCAATTCTGGTGCTGAATACGGGGAGTGGACTTAAAGATGTCCGCGCGGCAATGCAGGCTGTGGTTGAGGCTCCCATCATCGAACCAACTTTGTCAGCGGTGAAAAAATTATTATGAAAAATAGAAATATCAATATCTGGAGCGAGTCTTTTCGTTATGTAGTTGGGATCATTGTCTTTGTCTTGTTTGTCGCGCTGTTGATCTATGCGCGGGAGGCCGTCAAGATGCTGGTCATCGCAGGATTTATTGCATACATCATCAGTCCGGCTGTGACGATGCTGACGCATAACACAACATTATCGCGGACGGCCGCGGTTAACATTGTCTATTTTTCTTCGTTGATCGTGTTGGTGGGTGTGCCCGCCACATTGACGCCGATCTTTTTCGATGAAATAAAAATTGTAGCCAGCGATCTCCTTGACCTTTCACGCCAGACGAGCGTTTTGCTTACACAGCCTGTGCAGTTTGGCAGCATGGTGTTTCATTTTGAGCAATTGGGTGAAAGCCTTGGGCAATTGCAGGAATCAGTTCTCACGCCATTACCTGAAGAGGCATTGGCATTGCTCGAAACGACTTCCATCAATGTACTGTGGTCTTTGGTGATTCTTGTAAGTGTGCATCTGTTCATGAGCGAATGGCCGAGCATACATGCATGGATGATTGACCTGGCGCCGGAAACGTACCAGAATGATATGCGTGAGTTGTACAAACGCCTTCGAAATGTGTGGATGGCATACTTGCGCGGGCAAATCGTTCTGATGGTAGTGGTTGGGATTGTGTTCACTATTGCATGGCTTATCCTGGGTATTCCTGGGGCGTTGGTTCTGGGTGTTCTGGCCGGGTTGTTCACCTTGATTCCCGATGTTGGACCTTTCCTGGCGGCGGTGCTTGCAATGGCTGTGGCTTTGCTGGAAGGTTCCAGTTGGATACCCGTTTCAAATTTTTGGGTGGCTGGCATTGTCGGCCTGACGTATCTGGTGTTGATCAATTTAAAGAATTTCTTTGTGCGTCCCATTATCATGGGACGCAGTTTACACATGAATGAAGCGTTGATTTTCATCGCGATCATGATCGCCACGATTCTTGAAGGAATTATGGGCGCCTTGCTGGTTGTCCCAGTCCTGGCTTCTGTTGTTGTGATTATGGAATACCTGCGCCGTCGTGTCTTGGGGCTATCTCCTTTTGATGCTGACGACGAAAGGCAGTTCGTGACCCCTCCAGAAAAAATAAAACCACGGCAACAACTAAAATTTTCCACAAAGGAAAAACGGAAACAGGATTCATGAAAATAACCTATTCGATCATTGCTCCCATCTATAATGAAATTGATAATCTCCCCGAGTTGGTTCGCCGCGTCAAAGAAGTAATGGACTCCTCTGACGAGTCTTGGGAACTCATCCTCGTGGATGATGGTTCCACGGACGGCTCAACGGAAAGAATCCGCGAACTGGCTCATAAAGATAAAACCATCCGCCCCGTTATTTTTGCGCGCAACTTCGGACATCAGGTCGCCATCACCGCCGGCTGGGACTACGCGCGTGGTGACGCGATTATCATCATAGATGCCGACTTGCAGGATCCACCCGAAACCATTCTTGAACTTGTGAAGAAGTGGAAGGAAGGCTATGAAGTTGTTTATGCCGTACGCGCCGAGCGTGAAGGCGAATCTTGGTTTAAAAAAATTACTGCCGCCATGTTCTACAGAATTATCTACAGCATCACTGATGTAAAAATCCCTGTGGATACAGGCGACTTCCGTCTGATGGATCGCAAAGTAGTGGATGTACTAAAGAAAATGAAGGAACGTCACCGTTTCCCACGCGGTATGTCCGCCTGGGTGGGGTTCAGGCAGATCGGTGTTACATACAAACGCTCCGCGCGCGTTGCAGGGGTGACGAAATATCCATTCAATAAAATGCTTCTCCTTGCGCTAAATGCCATCACAGGCTTCTCGTATTTTCCTTTGCAAGTGGCAACTTTCTTCGGTTTCATTTCGGCTGGAATTTCCATACTGGCCATTCCGATTGTTATTTATATGCGGATCACGGGGTCGGGGGCATTCTTCGGTCAGGCAACCACTTTGATCGCTGTCCTATTCCTTGGCGGTGTACAGTTGATCTCGCTTGGCATTCTTGGCGAATATATCGGACGACTTTATGATGAAGCCAAAGGCCGGCCCTTGTATATCGTAAGAGAAGCGCCTGAAGAACAGTAATCAGTGAATAGTAATCAGTAAACAGTCGGCGGTCACCCGAAAGGAGCCACCGACTGTTTTCTTCATCCTTTTCCCCTATGAACTTCTCCTTCCAGCGTGACCGCTCTTTTTACGTGAATTGCTCGTGATCGCGATTCCCATTTCTTTTCAATAGCTCATCAATGCCTCGCTCAACATGGTAGATGTCATCATGGTGGGGCATCTGGGCGAAGTTGCCATCGCCGCGGACAATATCAACGCGACGATGGATGAACTTGGTTCCGTCGTCTTTATAGGACTCAGTACGCCTGTGCAGTAATGGATT
>DATEDD010000235.1:0-3888 GCA_035286565.1 Anaerolineales bacterium | reverse complement strand
CATCGAATGGGTCAAGGTAACCTACGCCTCTGATTATTTTGACGAGTTGTATGAGTGGGCCAAGAAACTTGTGCTGATGGGCAAGGCTTATGTGGATGACCAGACTCCGGAAGAAGTGAGCGCCAACCGCGGCACGTTGACAACACCAGGAAAAAATTCTCCATACCGCGACCGTGATGTGGAAGAAAACATGGATTTACTTGAGCGCATGAAGAATGGCGAGTTCCCTGACGGCTCGCGCATTTTACGCGCAAAAATTGACATGGCACACCCGAACATCAACATGCGCGACCCTGCCATGTATCGCATTATTCACCAGCCTCATCACCGCACAGGTGACAAGTGGAAGATTTACCCAATGTACGATTGGGCGCATGGACAGAATGACTCAATGGAAGGCATCACCCATTCGTTATGTTCGCTTGAATACGAAAACCATCGTCCGTTATATGAATGGTTCCCTGAACAACTTGGTGTATTCAAACCGCGCCAGATCGAGTTTGCCCGCCTCAACTTAAGTTACACCGTAATGAGTAAACGCAAACTTCGCCGTTTGGTCGAAGAGAAACATGTGACTGGCTGGGACGATCCGCGCATGCCTACCTTGCGCGCCATGCGCCGCCGTGGATATACCGCCGAAGCAATCCTCGATTTTATTCGGCGCGTGGGCGTGGCAAAGAATTACAGCGTTAGCGATGTATCGCTGCTTGAATCGTGCGTACGTGAAGATTTGAATAAAACTTCGCTGCGCCGCATGGCTGTGTTAAAGCCGCTCAAAGTGGTGATCGATAATTATCCCGAAGGTCAAACCGAGGAAATGGACGCGGTCAATAACCCCGAAGATCCGTCGGCGGGCACACGCAAAGTTCCATTCTCAAAGGTGCTTTACATCGAACGGGATGACTTCCGCGAGACACCTCCGCCGAAATATTATCGCTTGTTCCCGGGCAATGAAGTCCGTTTGCGCTATGCATACTTCATCAAATGCACGCACGTTGTTAAAGATGACAAGGGCGAAGTGATCGAAGTACATGCAATCTACGATCCCACCACGCGCGGCGGCGATTCCGCCGATGGACGCAAAGTCAAATCGACCATTCATTGGGTATCGGCTCAACACGCCAAGGAAGCGGAGATAAGACTCTATGACCGCCTCTTCACCAAGGAAGACCCCGAGGAAGGCGATGAAGGCTTCCTCGCGTGCATCAACCCGAATTCGCTGACCATTTCAACAGGATATGTAGAACCGTCTCTCGCATCGCCCAAAGCTGGTGACCGTTTCCAGTTTGAACGCCAGGGATATTTCTGCGCTGATGCGGATACCACATCTGAGAAGCCAGTTTTTAATCTGACGGTGAATCTCAAAGATGCGTGGGCGAAGATCGAGAAGAAGGCGAAGTAGCAAATTGTCGACAGGCGTGAACTGTAACAATCACCAGGTTTATTCCTTTTATCCCAACTCGGCGATTACATCTGGAACTGCGTCCAATACATCACTTGCCAGGACAGAGGCGGTTGTACCAAGGATTTCTGCGGCGAGCAGACCTGCCTGGGCGTGGATAAATGCGCCTGCAACAGCGGCATCATAGGCATCCAGTCCTTGCGCGCGGAGACCGACGATCAGACCCGCCAGCACGTCGCCTGTGCCAGCGCGAGCCAAGGCGGGAGTGGCAACGGGGATGATGGTCATACGCCCATCCGGGGAGGCGATGACGGTGAAGGCGCCTTTCAAGACGACGACGTGGCCCCATTCTTTTGCATACCTGCCTGCCATCATTTCGCGGTTGGATTGAATCTCTTCTTTTGATAAACCAGTCAAGAGGGACATTTCACCAGGATGCGGTGTTAATACAGCAGGCTCAATAAGTTTTTTATACCAGTCCACGATCTGGGAGAGATGCCGCAATCCATCCGCGTCTATAATAGTGGCGATCTTTATGGAGGGAATTATATTTTCGATAAATGTTCTGGTTGTGTGTTTGTCGCCGAGACCAGGGCCTACTAAAAATGCGGTGGCGCGTTCCAAATTTTCTAATATATCGTCTGAGGCGTTATCAGAGATAAATCCATTTTCGTGGGGGAGCAGGAGCCAGGTGGCTTCGGGCAGGTGGCCTGCGAGCGCGGCGTGTAAGGGCTCAGGCACAGCCATTGTCACCAAACCTGCGCCGATGCGGTAGGCGGCTGTGCCAGCCAGCAAGGCCGCCCCTGTGTAAGAGATCGAACCAGCTACAACGAAGGCCGTACCAAATGTCCCTTTGTGCGAAGCGGGTGTCCGCTCAGGCAAAAGCGCAGAGACCATGTCCCAATCCGCAACCTCGGTTTTGATCGCATTCCACGAATCCAAATTTTCCGGCAAGCCGATATCCACCACCTGCAAGTCACCGACAAATTCAAAGGCGGGCAGTTTCAACAAGCCCTGCTTGACCGCCGCCATCGTGACAGTGAGGTCGGCCGGGAGGGTTTCATCGGCGGTTGCGCCTGTGTCACAATCCACGCCAGAGGGACAATCCACTGCGACAACGAAAGCGGGCAGGTCCATTTCGGACAGGTTGAAATTTATCTTCGCGAGAACCTGCGCCGCCTCTTTCTTTAACGGGAGCTTGATGCCCGTCCCAAGCAGTCCATCGAGGAGGACATCTGACTGATCCAGAAAGGCGTTGAGGGTTTTATCATTGGTATCGCGCGCGGATTCAAACAACTCGCCGCCCGCAGACAAATAACGCGTGATGAGTTCATCATCCTTTGATCTACGGTTGAGGAGATAGGCATGCGTGCGCCAGCCTGCATTTGCAAGCCAGGCGAGCGCAACGAGGGTATCGCCGCCATTATTGCCTGACCCCACCAAACCAGTGACTTCATCCCAGCCATGCTCCTGCCCCAGCGCATGGACAAGTTCCGCCAGCCCGCGCCCGGCGTTTTCCATCATCTCAGCATAAGAGAGTCCGTTCGCATCGGCTTCTTTTTCGATGGCGATCATTTGGGTGACGTTGACAAGTTTCATAGGGTTAATTAACCACAAATGTGCAAAGATGAACAGGGTGATATTGTCTGTGCAAATCTGTGAATATTGTCAAGCAACGGGTCAGAGACGAAGCAAGTGCAACGTCGAAACGTCAAGGTATAATCACGGGCAGTATGAAAAAAGTCCTGTCATTTTTTCAACGATTAACCATTTCTGAAAAAAGTGCGCCGCTGGCGTTTTTAGTGATTTGCATTTTTAGTTTTGGACTGCTCATCCCCAGGCTGGGTTTCTATATGGATGACTGGCCTTATGTTTTTTATGCAAAACTAAAAGGGATCGACAGCCTGCGCGAAATGCTGGTTTTCGATAGCAGGCCTAACGCCGCATGGCTTTACATACTTGGGTTTAACCTGCTTGGATTCAAGCCAATGGCCTGGCATATTACCGCACTGCTGATGCGTTGGGGAACGGTTGTATTGTTTTGGATGGTCTTCCGGGCAATCTGGCCTGAGCGTAAAAATGAGGCCGTCTATATATCGTTATTATTTGCAGTCTTTCCTTTCTTCATGCTCCAGCCTTTTGCAGTGGGGTCAACGCATCATTGGTTTGGATTTCTTGCGTTCATCCTTTCCCTCTTATTGATGGTCTACGCGATCCGCTCAAGGCCTGCCAAAATGATGATCTTCACAATACTGGCAATGTCGCTGGAAGCCGCGCATCTATTCACCAGCGAATATTTTTCAGGGCTTGAACTGCTCCGCATATTCATCTTATGGATATTGGTTTCGCGTTCGGAAGCATTTTTTTCAAAAAGAGCGCTGAAAGTTTTTTTTAACTGGCTTCCATATATGATCATATTGGGAATGTTTTTTTACTGGCGCGTTGTCGTTTATGAAAACCCACCGGATGTTACTCGGAATGAGCCT
>DATEDD010000234.1:0-3970 GCA_035286565.1 Anaerolineales bacterium | reverse complement strand
TGTGAGGCCGGGAAAGATAAGTTAAGAAAGGCATCAGTAATCAGTGTTCAGTCGTTTATGATGGTAAAAAGCAAGAGGTAAAAAGTGAGAAGTGAGTGAGTTGAATTTTTTAGATCAGAATTACTTCCACAAACTCGCCTGCACTTAAGCCTGTTGCATCCGGGTGAATGCGCAAGAGTCCATCGGCGGAGGCGAGGGTGAAGATGAGATTTGATTTACCGAAAATTGGCTCGGCGGAAAGGCCCTCACCCTGCCTTCTCCCGAGGGGAGAAGGTAAAAGGCGCACGGGCCACCAATCTTCACGGCCCGCTTGCGATGGAAGATTCACAGTTAGTTTCGCTTGAACAGTTGCTTTTGGTTTTACCAGCGCACCCAATAATTTTTCGATGACTGGCACGACAAATAAATATCCATTAACCAATGCGCTGACGGGGTTGCCGGGCAAGCCAATCACGGCTTTGCCATTGCACACGCCCAGGATCGTTGGCTTGCCAGGCCGCGTATTGATTCCATGAACCAATACACCGGGTTCGCCCAATGTGCGGATGACGTCGGCGGTCATGTCTCTTGTGGATGCGGATGAGCCGGCGGTGATGATGACCACGTCACATTCGGATAGCGCCTTCGCCGCCGCTTCTTTCAGCGCCTCAAACTGATCACTAAAAATCCCATAGCGGACTGCCTCCCCTCCGCATTTTTCGACGAGCGCGCCAAGGGTATATGAGTTAATATCGCGGACTTGCCCAGGCCGTGGAGTTTGGCTTGGGTCAATGACTTCATCGCCGGTTGAAATCAACCCGACACGCGGTTTTTTTGCAACTTGAATGGATGTGAATCCCAACGCCATTAATCCACCAATTTCTGCGGGGCGGATTTGTGTCCCTTTGGGAATGACCAATTGATTTTGCGCAACGTCTTCGCCGACGCGGATAACGTTCTCCCCATCGGCAACGGATTTGAAGATTTCGATTTCGGTTTGGGTAGGGGCGAGGTCATCTCGCCCAGGGCGGGGAGACCCCGCCCCTACGATATGTTGTGTGTACTCCACCATCACGGCCGCGTCCGCACCGTTGGGTAACATTCCGCCTGTGTGGATCAATGCGCATTGACCTGCGCTAATTTCAAAAGATGACGTATCACCCATTGGAACTTCGCCGATCAATGTCAGATATGCGGGGAGTGAGTCGCTTGCGCCAAATGTGTCTTTCGCGTGGACAGCGTAACCGTCCACGGTGGCGCGGGGGAAATCAGGCAAGGGGTGCGGTGCAAATGTGTCAGCCGCAGTGAAGCGGCCTAAGGCGTGGATAACGTCTAAAGATTCAGAGTCAATTGTCGGCGGGGAAAGATGCGAGAGCAATTCGGCGCAGGCTTGGTCAGGAGGGAGGAGGGTTAAGAATTCGGGCATGGGATCCAAGTCAAAGGTCAAAGGTCAAAAGTCTAGCGAAGCCAGAAGGTGAGGGTCAAAAAATAGGTAGTTAATCCAAAGACTGCGAGGGCGGTGACGGTCAGCAATGGCCAGTTTGGCTTGCCACCCATGGAAATGTGACGGAGGAGGAGGATTTGCAGGATGGCAAATGGAAGAGTGAGAAAGGCGGGCCAGATAACCGAGAAGGAGAAGCCAAATAAAGGTGAAATTGCGAAGATGAAATAAGCAAAAATAATCAGGTTGTGATGGAATGGCACGGCGCGTTCCCAGGTCAGGCTGCGGAGTAGAGTGGCGCGATGATATTTTTGGTCAGCTGTGAATGTTGTGAAGTTGAGTATTAGAAAAAATGCAAGAGCCAGAGCCGTGAGTGGAAATAGCAGGATGGTGAGCAATCGGTGATTTTCACCAGCTTGAAGTAAAAACGCGACGGACGGTACCACGTATGCGATGTGTGCGGCGAGGGTTAGTTCACCGAAGCCGCGATTCATCAGGCGGACGGGAGGAATGGCATGTGCGAATATGAGAACGATGGAGAAGATGAGAAAGTAGAAAGTTGTGAGTGTTAAATGGAAATTGGTAAATAGTAAGTAGGTCAGTATTGTGTAAGTGGTAAGCGAGGCGATTAAAATAATCAGCATGTTGTTGCGGAGAGTTTCTTTTTGCTGGGGAGTTTCACCTTCGACGAGCGGTTCGTTGTACGGACGAAAGATTTCGACAAGCCACGCCATGCTCAATTGGGCGAGAAGGACGAGCGCGAGTCCTAACCAAAAGATTGGGCTTTGAAGAGGTTGACCAAGATAGGCAGGGATACTCGCGCCGAGAGTGTAAGTCAGCGCGGCGAGCAGGAGGTGGAGAGGACGGGAAAGTTTGAGTATGGCAGTCATTAGTAACAAGTTGTCAATTATCATTAGCAAAACGAAAGAAGAAAGAGGTGAGGTGTATTAAGTTCTTGGCAATTCTGGAGGTCGAGAAACCCTGAGCGCTTTGTGCGATGGGCGTATCGAGACCACCCGCGCATATATATTCGGAGGGTCAACCACCAAAGTTATATATTTATTAAGAGAAATTCTTCCATTCTCTCAACTGCCTTTGGTAGATTCTTTCTTCCAAGGCCTAATCGAAAATGATTTATCGAATCATCATACATCGTACCAGGCAAAAGCAACACTCCCGCCTTCCTGACAAGGCTATCACAGAAGTCTTCGATGTCACCTTTCAGTAGTTTTGGGAATCCCATTGAACCAGCCTGCGGGCGCACCCACTGGAACAAGTCTGCGTGGCGAGAGAAGAGTTCATCTATCACATTCAGGTTATGTTTGATGATTCCGAGGTTGCGGTCAACCAATGTTTGGCGATTACGCATGGCGACTTCTGCAAGAAATTCACTTGGCGCGGAGTTACAGATGGTGGTGTAATCTTTGAGTGCGGCCATGTTTTCGTAGACTTTTTTATTCTTTGTGGCAATCCAGCCAATTCGCAATCCAGCAAGTCCGTATGTTTTGGATGTGACACCAAGCGAAACGGCATGTTCGCCATAGTCACATGCGGCGGGTAGACGAGTAGCGGAGTCATATTCAGATTCGCGATAAACCTCATCGGAGAAGAGAAGCAATTTCTCTTCTTGCGCAAATTTATTCAATTCGTCAAAGTCCGCTCGGGACATGAGATAGCCTGTCGGGTTGTGCGGCGTGTTGATGATGATCGCCTTCGTGGTTGTTCGCATGAGATGACCCAACTCATTCAGGTCAAGCGCCCAACTATTCTCTTCACGCGCTAACCACGGGCTGACCTGACAGCCAATTCCTTTTGCGACTTCGCTCAAGGATTGATAACTTGGCGCATGAACGATGATATGGTCACCTTCTTTAAAAACAGCTTGCATGAACAGATAGATCGCCTCGCCCGCGCCCGTGTGAACCAGAATATTTTCGGGTTGCATGGATGTGTAAAGATTGCAAATCTCTTTACGCAAAGCAGGGCTCCCCTGCGATTCGGTGTATCCGAGCCAGACGTTTTGGAATTTCTCCACCGCGCCTTCTTCAAAGGCAAGCAAGTCTGCAATGGACATGGCTTCACAGTCTGAGGAGCAGAGCAGGAATTCGGTGTTGAATTCGTATTTAGCAAAATAGCGTTCAAGTTTGAAGGGAGGAAGATTCATGATTACCTTTTTAAACACGAAGGACACAAAGGGCACGAAGGCTTTTTTCTCAACGAGAAACTCTTTTTCGATTTTCCTTGGTGTACGTCGTGTCCTTTGTGTTTAATTTTTTAAAGCCTTCTTCAAATCGCGATAATGGATTTGGTTGTGCAGATATAACATCTTCACCATTTCGCGGATAACGGTCTCGCCTAAAAATGGATGGCGACCTTTGATCTCGAGGTCTTCATCTTTCAAGCTAGAAGCCCAGGTGACAGTATTTCTACGGATTTCTCTGTATTGCTCCAACAATTCAGCGGGTGTGAAATCTTTGGTTTTTTCCTGTTGTGAGGCGTTGTAACGGTCTATTGAAAAATCGTCTGCGGCGCCGCCTCCGCCCTGACGGA
>DATEDD010000233.1:0-4529 GCA_035286565.1 Anaerolineales bacterium | reverse complement strand
CATGGCTTTCTCCGTTCCAATCCTCCGGCTTCGCTCCGCGCCCAACAGCAAGGATCGCCTTTGCCATAACCTCGGATGCCGGAATATCAACACCCTGCGGTCGCATGAACTGGCGCACGAACTGGCGGCGGTTATCCATCTTTGCATCCACCCCGCTTATGATGCGGTCAATGATCTTAAAGGTCTCGGCGCGTTCCATTGCGACTTCGATAAAATCGGCGTCGATCAAATAGTTGAAATGAGCGCCCTGCCCGTCGCGCATCTGGTCATCCATCAGGGTGACGCAGGGCTTGTCCACAATGGCAGCATCCAAAAATCCAGTGGTATTTACACCGACCACCACCGCACTGTGAATCAGCGTGTCGAAATAGGTCTGGCGAGTCTCGTCAATATCGGGGCGTCCGCCTTTTTTCGGAAAGACTTTTACCCAATCCATCTCAAAGGTAGTCATGTTAAATGGGGCATAAGGATGGGGGCGGATAATGATGGACGGGCGTTTCTCCGCATCCATCTGTTCGAAATGAGCTATCAACGCCTTGATGAGTTCAACATCCAGATCCGTGATGGTGGGAGATGAACCGAGGAATAACAAATAGGGATTGTTCGGATTCACGCCACATTGCTCACAAAACCGTTCGCGGTCGAGCGAGGGCGCAAGGTCAAACCAGGGATCGTACACGGGAGCGCCGGTCATAAAAACAGCCTCCCGTTGGAATTCATGGATATTGACCGCCTCCTCCACCAGATTTTGATTCCACACGAACAGCCACTCCGGCTTGACGAGATATGTCCCCTTGCTGACCAGGTTATCCCAGCTTAAGACCGATGCGACCGTTGGGATGCCAAGTTTCTGCGCCGCCTTGACATATTCGATTTCCAAATCCGCGGACATGATATAGGGTGAAACAAAAAGCGCCTGCGGTTGAAAATCATCCAGCCAGTTCATGATCTGCGGATCTGGTTTAATGAAGGTTTCGATCTTTGACAAAAGCCAGCGCACAAAACCAGTTGAAAAGATGAGGGAGCCGATGCGGGTCTTGATCGCCCAATAAAGTTTTGGGTGTAGCCGATTCCTCATATAAATATTTTCCCACGGCTGGGAAGGCGGCATGGGATGACCCGGGCGCAGGAAGTTTGCGTAATTTGCCAGTTCGCGGATCATGATGGAAAACCCAGCACCCTTGCCGCGAAAGGTCGCCTCATCCATTTTGGCACGCGGCTCATCCGCAAGGAGTTGCAGGAGAGCGCGCCCCGATTTATTTCCATCTGTCTTAAATCCAGCCCTGCAGACCACGCGAATATCGTGCCCCATGGCATACAGGGAACGTACAACATGGTCATAAAAGAAATAATGCGGAGCCTTGGATAGCACAAACGCGATCTTCACTGTTACGCCTCGCCTGCGTATGCCATATCCCACTTAAGGGCGGGGCGCAGCACACCAGCAACATTCTGGGCGAAGTCACCCCTAGCTGAATTTCCAGTGATGTAATCCACCACCTGACATGTGAATACGTTTTTGGCACGAACGTACCGAATCTTCAAAGCCTTGGAGGCAAAGATGGAGACCGATATTGAATATTCACCTTCTGCCAGCAAATTTGCAGGGATTTCCACACGGGAAACATAACGCCCGGCACGTTCATGTTTGCTTTCATATGGTTCATTGGTTGTAAACGCAACCACGCCTTGCGTATTGAATCCAGCTGCACAGCGGAACTTCAACCCAGGTTTCATGACAAGATACTCGATTTCCAAAAAGGAGGGCACATTGATCTCCACCAGCGACCTGCCTTTCCCTTCGCTGTCCACCAGCCTGATCCCAACCAGTTTGACCTCATCGGTTCCAGGAGCATCTTCACCCGACCAGAACACCGCACCTTCCGCGTTCTCGTTACTGTTCAGGTAGTAGTTGGTCACATCCACAGCGTTGCCCAGCTTCACGAGCCGACCTTTGTCCAGCATAATGGCAGTGGAACAAAGCCGCAGGATCGCTGGCATGTTATGGCTGACGAACAACACTGTGCGCCCAGCATTCGCCACATCGCTCATCTTGCCAAGACACTTGCGCTGGAACTCGGCATCGCCCACCGCCAGAACTTCATCCACAACCAAAATCTCGGGTTCAAGATGAGCGGCAACCGCAAACGCGAGGCGCACATACATCCCACTGGAATACCGCTTGACCGGCGTATCGATGAACTTTTCCACGCCCGAAAAATCCACGATCTCATCATATTTTCGATTCACTTCTGCACGGCTCATCCCAAGGATGGCGCCGTTCAGGTAGATATTCTCGCGCCCGGTCAGTTCGGGATGAAAACCGGTTCCCACCTCCAGAAGGCTGGCAATGCGACCCCTGACCTTTACTTCGCCGGAAGTTGGCGCCGTCACCCGTGACATGATCTTCAACAAGGTGCTTTTCCCCGCTCCGTTGCGCCCAATAATTCCAAGCGCTTCGCCTTGCTGCAACTTGAAACTGACATCATCCAGCGCCCAAAGGGTCTCCCCGATCCGATTGCCGTGATCCACTTCGCCGATCTTGGCGTATGGATCCGGCTTGCCGAGCTTCTTCGCCCACCAGCGATTCAAATCGCCAAAGAATGTGCCGGTCCCGATCACGCCGAGGCGGTAGGTTTTCGAAAGATTTTCAACAGAAATGATAGTGTCCAACATGACTTAAACTGTATCCATAAACGTATTCTCGACGCGGTTGAAGATCAACACGCCAATCAACAGCACAATAAACATGAAAGCGATGCTATACAGCAGATAAACAGGCGACATCGCGCTCGTCCCCAAAAATGCAAAACGGAAGATCTCGACTACTGGCGTCATGGGGTTGGCAAGAATCAGCCAGCGCCAGGTTCCTTCGATGGAGGAAAGAGGATAGATGACCGGTGTGCCATACATCAGCAATTGCACACCAAACGCCACCAATTGCTGTAAGTCGCGGTATTTGGTAGTGAGGGACGAGACGATAATCCCCAATCCCAGCCCCAGCCCCGCCATGGCGAGAAGCAGGACGGGAAGAAGCAAAATCCACCAATTGGGGTTCACATCCGCACCGGAGAGCATGAAGTAAATGAGGAAGCCCAGAAAAACCAGCATCCGTATCCCAAACGAGATGATCTGGGAGATGACGACGGAAAGAGGCATGGCAAGGCGCGGAAAATATACCTTGCCGAACAACCCTGCATTGCTGGTGAATGTGCTGGAGGTACTCGTCAGACATGCTGAAAAATAAGTCCAAACCGTGTTGCCTGCCAGATAAAACAAAAACGGCGGTAATCCATCCGTAGAAAGTTTGGCAATATTCCCAAATATGACCGTAAAAACCAGTGTGGTTAAAATAGGCTGTATCAAATACCATAATGGTCCTAAAATGGTTTGTTTATAATAGGCAACAAAATCACGCCAAACAAATAACCAAATTAAATCACGATAGCGCCACAATTCTCCCAAACGTAAATCCCACCAGGCACGTTGTGGGCGAATTACTAGTGACCAATTTTCTTGATTAGACGATTGTGTTTCCATAAGTTCCTTGGTAATACGAATAATATCGAGCATTCAGTTTCTGAATTCTCACACACTTGCACTTCGTTGTCAACCAACAAACTCTCTCACAGCCGCGATTACCTCATCCTGCTGTGACTGGGTCAACTCGGGGTACAATGGAAGCGCAAGGGTTTCGCGGGCGGCCAGCTCAGCGTGAGGGAAATCCCCTTCTTTGTATCCAAACTTGCGGCAAGGCACAGAAAGATGCGGTGGCAGTGGATAATACACTTCGGAGGCAATCCCTTTTCCTTTGAGAAATGCCTGCAACGCATCACGCTTCGCCGAGCGGATGATGTACAGGTGATACACGTGTTTCGCCCATTCACGCTCCACCGGCGTGACGATGCCCAGCGGCGCAAGATGTTCGCTATAACGATGTGCAAGTTCGCGACGCTTATCGTTCCACGAATCAGCATAAGGGAATTTCGCTTGTAGAATCGCAGCTTGCAATGCATCGAGTCGGCTGTTGTAACCAACCTCCTCCGAATAATATTTTTTCTTCCAGCCATGTGTGCGTAACATTCGCATACGTTCGGCCAACGCGGCATCATTTGTTACCACCATGCCTGCGTCCCCAAACGCGCCAAGGTTTTTTGTGGGGAAGAAACTCAAACAACCAACATCACCAAACGAGCCGGCCTTCTTACCAAAATATTCAGCGCCAAAACCCTGCGCATTATCTTCAATAACTTTCAAATTATTCTCGCGTGCAATCCCAAGAATCGGATTCATCTCGGAAGGATGCCCGTACAAATGCACCGGAATAATTGCCTTCGTCTTTGGCGTAATTGCAGATTTGATCCTGCTCACGTCGATTTGATACGTCTGCGGGTCAACGTCCACAAAGACAGGCTTCGCGCCAACAGACATCACCGTGCCTGCGGTCGCAAAAAATGTATATGCAGGAATGATGACTTCATCACCGGCGCCAACATTCAGCGCGCGCAATGCCAGCACCAAAGCATCTG
>DATEDD010000232.1:0-4961 GCA_035286565.1 Anaerolineales bacterium | reverse complement strand
AAGATGATGACCAGCAAGCCAATCTGCCAGATGGCTGGAACAAACGCTTCATTCCTGACCTCAGCCTGTTCCGGTAATTCTGATTCAGTTCCCGCCTCTTTGGGTGTTTGCAATGCATCTGCAGATGGTTCTCCCTCACGGGCGGCGGCATCCTCTGTTGGAAGTGCAGCAGGGGCGATTTCCAAAAATGGCGCTGAGAGGGCTGGCGCTTCGGTGGCGGCAGAACCTCCGCCAACTCCATACACTGCTTGTGGCGCTGATGCGGTGAAACCAAACTGCGGCGTCAACAGATTGGCCGCAAATGAAATCATGAGCAGAATGGTTGCGAAGGCGGTTGAAAAACGGAAGATGGGATAGACGCGCGGCAATGGCGGTCTTAGCCCGACCATTTTACGAGTCAGGGTGAAATTGCGTGGGGCTTTGCGCGCAGGCAGTTTGCGGAGAATGCCTCGGGCGGAGCGAATGTCATTTAAAACAGAAGCAAGCTCACGGTCCGAAGAGAGGCGGGATTCCAATCGCGTTGATTCGGAAGCATTAAGTTGTCCATCAAGATAGGAAGAGAGCAGTTCGATCTCTTGGAAATTTTTCATTGGGTACCTTCCCCATCAAGACGAAATGAAGCGGGTAAAAGTTCCTCGAAGCCGCGCAGGCATTCACGCAGGCGAAGCCGTGCGCGCGCGAGACGGCTCTTGATGGTGCCAAGCGGAACGCGGGAAGCGGCGGCGACTTCGTTGTAATCCATGCCTTGAATATCGGCAAGCACAACTGCCGTGCGAAAATTTGTGGGCAAGGCATCCAGGCAATGTTGAATGGCGTGCTCGAGTTCATCGGCTTCAGATTTTTCAGCGGGGGTCATGTTGGGGTCTGCCATCCACTTCGGCGAATCCATTTCCTCGCCGTCACTGGTTTCAGGTTCAAGCGGTGTGGTGGGACGTCGTTTTTGACGGCGCAGTTCATCATAGCAGGCGTTGGTGACGGTTCGCATGATCCATGCTTTAAAAGAGCCCCCGCGAAAAGACGAGATACTGCGAAAGGCGGAGATGAAGGCTTCCTGCGCGGCGTCCTGTGCAAGGTCTTCATCCCCAAGGATACGCAGCGCAGTATTGAAAACCGAATCTTGATAATGCAGGATCAATGTGTTGAAGGAATCAAGATCGCCGTTTTGTGCGGAGTTGATCAGCGCTGTTTCATCCATGGATTCTATTTTACCCGCTTAATGGGTTTGCCTGACAGATGCTAAACTCAAATTTGATCATTTTCTGATTTTATCGACTTCCCATTCTTGGGGGAAGGTTTTGCATCTAATCCAATCTCATGATGATGGACAAGTTCCTCGCTAAATCGTGTTCCCCCCAGCAATGGGTTTTCCCAACCTCGCCATGTATAATCTGAGATGGAGATTTTCAGTCAAGGCTCCATTTATATGATGCTGATAAAAATATAGCGCCTGCGTTCCTGGTGATATAACGAAAATTGTATAAATAAAAGACAGAAAACGGAAGGATAAAAGATGATGGCGAGTATTGATCAGGGCCGAAATAATAAATTGGGTTGTGACCGCGTTTTACATGCGAAGGCGATTCAGGGACTGAAATTATTCAATGAAGGGAAATTCTTTGAGGCTCATGAAGAGTTGGAGGAGGCCTGGAAAGTTGAAAAAGGCGAAGTGCGCGAGTTATATCGGGGGATTTTACAAATCGCCGTGACCTATCTGCACATCACCCGCGCAAATTATGATGGCGCGATCAAGGTTTATGGACGAAGTTTAAAATGGCTCAAAAACTGGCCTGATATTTGTATGGGCATTCAAGTGGAGAAATTAAGAGACGCTGCCGAATTGGTAATGAATGAAGTGGAAAGATTGGGGAAGGAAAATATTGGCAGTTTCAACACATCTTTATTCAAGCCGATCCAGTGGATTGAAAAGAGAATCTGGATCTGCGATCGTTGCGGCAGTGAGATGGTTGAGAAGAATTGCAAAGTCAACTGCCCCAATTGCGGGAATCGTTTTGATTGTTCTGATTTGAATATCTATTTTGATTGAATGAAGGTGAGTTAATCGGGCGGCGGGAATGGACATTGAAGAGCCGGCTGCGGGGAACGCAAATAGACCAACTCTGGCTCTCTTAATATAAAGACAGCCAGCGCATCCAAAAACAAATCGTTTTTGCATCCAATAATAACTGCATCTTCAGCATGTAAAGGGAACTTGGGGCTATCACCCGGAATAATTACATTTTCTAAGCCATTATCATAAGGGCCTATTGTTATGAATGCCAGCCGTGGATAATCCAGCGAGAGATAAGGATAATCTCGTTTTGGTTCGCCTTCTCCTCCGTAATAATAACGTGGATAAAGGATCCTTCCGATAATTAATCTTGCCTGCGGATCAGCCAGAAAATCCGATAAATCATCCCGAGTAAGATTAGCGTAGTTTAACGATCCTTGCTGCTCCAACATGGCGAGCGTGGCATCCCGTGAATTTATTTGAAATCGTCTTTCAAAAGGCATTTCAGCGATAGGTATCAAGGCTGCAATCATGAATACTACGGCAAGAGTTTTTAGCGGCTTAAGATATTGCGCCGCAGCAGGCAGGGCGTGGAACTCTGTTTCGATCGAAGCCTGCCAGATTCCAAAGGGAGAAATGACACCTGCCAGACGCGATCCCAAAATCACGACTTGCATTAATCCTAATACATAATAGATACATATGATCCAATCAACAGGCGTGATGTAACGCCCCCCGGATGTAAAAGCCAATGAATTGGATAAGATATAAGCCAGGAAAATGACCGCTGGCAATAAGCCAATAAATTTGTTACGCTGCCATGCCGTCCCAATTCCCAATGAAATGAAAGCCAGGTTTAAAGTAAGTAAAAGGCCTTCAGGTACGCCGAAGCCTGCTCCCGTCCAATCCTGTTTCCAATAAGGTGTGTTTTCTTTTACCGTATTCCATAAATCATCAAACACAAACGAGGTAGGCAGAAAAAGAACTGAAGTCACAAGGTTGTGGAAGTAGTGGTTGGCAAATTCGCAGACGCGGCCCTCACAAAGGCCTGTCTGCAATGGATTTACAGTCCGTTGTCTAATACCTCGGATATCAGCAGGTCGAAACCCTGACACTTCAGAAATCATAGCTGAAGTTGGAGGAATGAATGTATCTTCTTCTATCCCATATCGCGCGCGAAGAATCTCCTGAATGCGAGAATAATATACATAGAACATAGGGGTGCCATTGGATCGATTCCGTATATCCCATGGCAGGGTAGCGCTAACCATTCCAAAAATCAACAACAACGAACCTATCATCCAATATTTCCAGCGGGGTCGTACGCTGATCAACATGTAAATGATCAGGAACGGCAATAGCATGAGCACATGCGTGCGAAGCATTAACGTCAACCCAAGCATACCGCCCGCCCAAACCGCAAAATGGGTCTTGAGTGGTTCCTTGAGCCATTTCAAAAAGAAGAATATTATTAGGGCGATTCCAATTGCGGTGGGAAAATCGGTCAACATCGTCTTTGGGCCGGCAAGGTCAATCCATGTGGCCGCGGCAATCGCGTTCACCCCGCGCAACATGATCATGAAGGCTGCGGAAACGCCCAGTGCGCGGCTGTGTATTTCCCTGCCCAATAAGTACACAATCACCGGGAAAACCGCGTAAATAATTGCTTGCGCGGTCATAAGCTGCTCGGTATTCTGTCCTGCCAAAGCATGCAGATAGGTCAGGAAGGCACTGTAGAGAGCGCGGTCAAAGTATTGCCCATTAAAGATCCCCTGCCCAATCAACGCAAATTGACTGCCAATGTCAAAGGTGGCGCTATCGGAAAACGGATAAATGATGTTATCCGCCGTATCGGGCATAAAATAGTTTGGGCGCAAAGGTTCACGCGCCCAAAGCCATGCGGTGATGATCCAAAGAGCAATGCAGATTAGTGCTTCCAATTTAAACGAATATTTTATTTCCCGCCTGGATTCCAGCCACATGACAAAAATTCCCACTACTATGGAAAATAGTATTTGCAGCCCCAAAACAGGCACACCCGGGCCATACCAGTAATCTTCACGGTAACGAACGCCGATGCCGGTCAAAACGATCAGGACACCTGTCATTGCAAGGATGGCAAGGACGACCAAACCGACCCACAGAGCTGTTTTATTTTCCAGGATGATGGAACGAACGGATTCCTGTTTCCGTTCGATGAGAAGAATCAGCATAGTGACCGCGGTGGCAACTGTCAGCCAGACAATCACAGGATACAAACGAGCAACATACCCGGACAAGTTTCCTGCGAGCCTGTAGGAGGGCAAAAACAATGCAATCCAGCACAGCAAAAAAACGATTGCCGTCATCCAGAAAACGATATTACTGGAGCCTTTGCGTTTGAAAATAACATCCCAGAGGCGTTGGGACCGTTCGGGTTGTCGAACCAGTTTCATAGTCAGGGCAAGAAGCAATGTGGCAAACATGAAAAGTCCCACGCCCAACAGAATCATTACCAGCGAATATCCCAGAAGAACCGCATTTTTCGGGTCCGACGGCGAATTCAGGCTGATAAAAAGCGTGAGTAATGTCCCCAGCGTCAGGAATCCACCATAGATGGGCAATCGAAAAACAGCAAACCTACGCACCTTCGTTTCCTCGGGATGTGTCATCCAGGGTTGGTTTTCGTTCCAGCCAAAGCAAAAATGCGAAACCAAATAATATGATGAGGAAAAAGAATACCAATGCAATCCATGGCTGCAGGTAAAGGGTCATGAATGCGATCAAACTGATAAGTAATGCCGCCAAATGGACAGCCAGAACAGCATAGTTCGGCGAAAAGCCCATGGCAATGAGACGATGATAGGTGTGGTCCTGCCTGCCGCTGCCGACTGTCTGCCTTCTTTTTAGGCGGGATAACACAACAAGCGCTGTGTCAAAGATCGGAATGCCTAAAAGCAGGATAGGAACGATC
>DATEDD010000231.1:0-11494 GCA_035286565.1 Anaerolineales bacterium | reverse complement strand
GCGCGCCCGTTACGGCGCGCCATCCAAAAATATGTCGAGAGTCCGCTTTCGGTGGAATTACTCGGCGGAAAATTCAAGGACGGCGCGGTGGTAATGGTGGATGTGGATGTGAAGGAAAACAAGATCACATTCAACACAGCGGCGGCTGTGAAGAAATCAAAACAAAAAGTAGACGCGTAGGAAGTGAATGTAGCGCGAGATAATTATCTCGCGCTACATTTTTATCCCAAATTTCCTGAGTGTGTATGCAAATTAAATTTGTGTCACCCTGAGCCGAAGCCCTGAACGAAGTGAAGGGGTTAGCGAAGGGTCTCGTTTTGCCCTAAATCGGGTGAATTCGGGCAAGGGTAGAGATTCTTCGTCGCCCCGCTCCTCAGGATGACATAGCTATGTTGATTTTGCATACAAGCCCTACTCTCTTTTTCAGCTATATGCGGTATTATCGGTAATCTTTTCTAAACCAGAGGAAAAATGGCAGGAAACAAATCAACTACGATAGTAATTGTGGTAGGGATTATTGCTCTATTGTTGTGTCTGTGTGTGCTTGTAGCCGGGATGGCAGGTTATGGATATTATGCGTTCATTCAAATCTCGCCAATAACAGATAATAATGGCAATACGCCTACGACTGATGCTTGTAATCCCTATTCTGTCCCCCTAATGATCCGTACACCTGTTGATTTAATCTCCAGTGAAACGCTTGAAATATTGGAAAATTCAATTGTCCCGCCGAACGAGCCGAAAGAACTAGCCTGTCGTTTGGATGAAATATGTAATATCCCTGACGTAATGGCTACATCTGCTTTGCCGCGTGTAGTGGGTGAAACCGAAAATTTTTGGGTGACAAATATAGAGACGAACGAAAATACGGAAGTGCAAGCTGCTCTGCGTTATATTACCCCCCATGTTTATTTTTGGATGCAGGATGGTGTTTCGTATGATGATGGCGAGATGAAAGCCTTGGTTGATGCATTTGAGAACAAGATCTATCCAACCAATCGCGAATTTTTCGGCAGTGAATGGACTCCCGGTATTGACGGGGATGAGCATATTTATATTCTATATTCCAGAGGGCTTGGTTATTCCATCGCAGGATATTTCTCATCTTCCGATTCCGTTCACCCATTAGTTCATGAATTTTCCAATGGACATGAAATGTTCCTGTTCAATGCCGATAACACCTTCCTGGGTGAAGAGTCCACTTACGGTGTGCTCGCACACGAATTCCAGCATATGATCCATTGGAATCAGGATCTTAACGAAACATCCTGGATCAATGAAGGATTTTCGGAAGTTGCCGCGTTCCTCAACGGGTATGACCCCGGCGGTTTCGATTGGTTGTATATCAGCAAGCCTGACTTGCAGTTAAATGATTGGCCCAACAATCAAGACTGCACCTCGCCGCATTACGGTGCGGGATTCCTTTATCTCACATATTTCCTTGACCGTTTCGGTGAAGATGCAACGAAAGCGCTCGTAAAAGACCCTGCAAACGGATTCGACAGTGTGGATAATATCCTGCGCGAGATCAATGCCACAGACCCAGCTACAGGTCAGCCGATCAGCGCTGATGATTTCTTTATGGATTGGGCAGTGACCAATTTTCTGTTGGATAAAGCCATTGGCGACGGCCGTTTTATCTACAATAATTATCCCGCTGCCAATCGCGCCTCTCCAACTGAAACCATCAATACCTGCCCTCAAACACCCATTACGCGTGACGTACGTCAATATGGCGTGGATTACATTGGCATTGAGTGCGCAGGCGATTACACTCTTTCCTTCACTGGTTCCACCGTCACCGGTTTACTGCCCGTTGTCCCATTTTCCGGTGATTATGCCTTCTGGTCGAATAAAGGCGATGAGTCCAATATGACCCTCACGCGGGAATTTGATTTCACCAGTGTTAGCGGCCCCATCGAATTATCGTATCGCACCTGGTATGACATTGAAACAGATTGGGATTATGTTTATTTGGAAGTTTCAGAAAACGGTGAAAACTGGCAGATCCTCCCAACTCCATCGGGCACAGGCACAGACCCCTCAGGTAATTCTTATGGCTGGGGATATACCGGCGTAACCAATGATTGGGTCGAAGAGCAGGTTGACCTTTCAGGATATGCAGGCAAAAAAGTTTTTGTCCGTTTTGAATACATCACCGATGCCGCTGTCAATGGAGAGGGTTTTTTACTGGATGATGTCCATGTGGAAGTGGCTGGCTACGTGTCCGATTTTGAAGCGGATGAGGGCGGCTGGCAAGCTGAGGGTTTCGTGCGAGTCGAAAACGTTCTTCCACAGACCTTTGGCCTGGCTCTCATCCTGACGAGTGATTCAAACGTGACCATGATCCCGCTTAACGAAGACCAGACAGCGCAAATCCATCTTTCATTGAAGTCTGATGAAAAGGCGATTTTGGTTGTATCTGGCACAACCCGCTTTACACGGGAACCGGCTGGATATCAAATCGAAATTCGATAGAAAACATAACAGCGTTCCTTAGGAAACTTGTGGGACGCTGTCATCAAAATTGAATATTCCAAATCAGACTTCCTGACTTATAATTTCCAAATCACAAATGACGCCCAGTAAAAAACCCGCTAACGAACGAAAAACGATTGCCATACTTGGCGGACAATTATCCCGTGCGTGGGGGGCTGAGTTCATGGCGGGCGTATTGAGTTCTGCCAAAACCCATGATATTAATGTGGTTTATTTTGCGGGAGGAAAACCGATTGCTCTCGCGTCACCAAAAGATGGCAGGCGATCTTATGGGTTGTACGATCTGATCAAACCAGGCCAATATGACGGGGTCCTGCTCTCTGCTGAGATTGGCCATGGACTCTCCCCTGAAGACATTAAAAATTTCTATAGTGCATTTGTACCTGCACCGGTGGCTTCCGTTGCAATTCAAGCGGATGGTATATCTTCATTTATTCTGGATAATGAAGGTGGGATGCGCGCGGTGATCCGTCACCTGATCGAAATGCATGCATACAAACGAATTGCATTTATTCGCGGACCCAAAGGACACATGGATGCAGACCAGCGTTTTAATGCCTACCAGGAGCAGTTGAAGGCGTACAGTATCCGTTTTGATGAAAAACTTGTAGTGGAAGGTGATAACACTCCAGAGAGCGGACGTGCCGCAGTACGCATGCTTTTGGATGATCGTGGTATTTGTATGCAAGCCATTGCGGCATCCAACGATCGCATGGCTTTTGGTGTGATGGAAGCGTTAGAACAACGTGGGATTCAGGTTCCTGAAAGCATGGCCTTGACCGGGTTTGATGATGTCAGCGAAGCGCAATCCATGGGTGTGCCGTTGACGACCGTGCATCAACCCTTTTATGAAACCGGCCAACGGGCGGTTGAAGCCTTGCTTAAGCGCATCGATGGCGGGCAGGTTGACGATATTAATATCATACCCGCTGACCTGGTGGTGCGCTGGTCTTGCGGTTGTTTGCCTGAGAGCATCCAAAAAGCGATCGTGCTTCCCAAAGAAGTGGCTCACACGGGCAGGCTGGAGAACAAACGGGATGCCGCCATTCAGGCCTTGTGTGGAGCAGTACGCATTGCCGAGAATGATCCTCTAAAACCCCAATATCTGGATGTTTTTGGACGAACCTGGGATGCGTTCCTCGCAAATTTGAACAATACAGCTAAGAGCGATGCATTCCTAAAAATGATACAGTCCATGGTGGAATTGTTGCAACGGAATGGATATGATTTCACCACCTGGCAGAATGTGATCTCAACTTTCAGAAAGTATGCATTGGGCGGTATTTCGAGCAATACAACCATGCTGCGCGCTGAGAATCTTTTTCAGCAGGCGCGTATGCTGGCGGGGGAACTGTCACTGCGGGCGCAAGCCTATCTTCGCTTGAAGTTTGAACAGCAGGAAGAAGCCCTGAGCAATTTTAGTTTTTCCATAGCACCTGCCATGACCTTGGAAGCCATTGGAGACGCGATCTCGAAACATTTTCCTCTATTAGGCCTCGAGCGCTGTTTTGTGATGTACTATAGCGATGTCAGCGCGCCAGGTTCGATTTCCAATCCGACACCTGAAAAATTTCGCTTGTTATTCGAATATGATGAAAACAAATATAAGATTCCGCGTCAGGAATCTGCACTTACCACGGGAAATTTGATTCCGCCTGGAAAAACACCGGACGACCATCGTTACGATGCCATCGTCATGCCGTTGGAGCTGGCAAGCAATCGTTTTGGTTTCATGTGGACAGAGATTGGGCTGGCCGATTGGGATATCTACGTCCGTTTGAAGAATTTGCTTGCCAGCGCGCTTCTACGCACCATGCTTGTACAGCAGCGTGCCAAGGCACAACACGAAGTGGAACGGTTATTGAGTAAAGCGCATGAACTGGCTGTGGAACCTGCCCTGACGCGGGATGTGACGGAAAAAGCCGCGACGCAAGAAGACACTGATCGGCGTGAAGGATAGCGGTATCGGAATTGATGCCGCACCTAAATTTACCTTCCGGTGCTCACTTCATTTTTTCGCGGAAATCGTAAATACCATCAGTAACAAGCCAGCGCGCCTGGCAGGTTGGGCATAGCAGGTGCTCTTTTTTATCCTGCATATTTCCACTTCCACAATCAGGGCATTTGAACAGGTCTATCACCTTCAAGGGGATTTCAATGTATTGAGAATCATCCTTTACCTTTGCCTTCAAAAAAACACTGGGCGTGAATTGCCAGAACGCGCCGGTCAGTTGGAATAACCCATCCAACGCGGCCAGCGTTTTCGCGGGGACTAGACGCTTCAATAGACCAAGGCGGAAATGTGAAACAGTAAGTATTTTTTCAATGGAAAAACCAAGTTCCCCAAGCCAGTTGCGGATCGCTTGGGGGTGAAAGTCAAAATTCAATTGGACAAATTCCACAGGCTCAAGCGTAAATGGATTCCAGTCCTGTTTTCCGAGCCAGTAACGTAAAATGGATTTGAGATTTAATTTGTTCGCGAATTCAAGAATGAAGATGGCGTTCGGCTGTAATACGTTTCGGATTTGGCTTAAGGCTTTCGGCGCGTCTGCCATGTGATGCAGTGCGCGGATCATCGTGGCTGAATCAAACAAACCATCCAGAAAAGGGAGGCGGTAAATATCCGCAGTGACGTAGATATATTTGTCCGAGCGTCCCAATCTCGCCTGGGCTTGTGCCAATTGTGTGGTCGAATAATCCAACAGGACAATGCGCTCAAAACCAGTGTAGCGCGGGGTGTTGCGCCCTGCGCCCGCGCCGAGTTCGAGCATGAGTTTGCCGCTCTTTGGGAGCATTCTTTTTAAGGCAATGGCTTCGGCGCGGTCTTCGTATTCGCGCCCGCCCTGCTCCCAAAAGGAATGTTGATAATCGGAGCCTTCGTAATTACAAACAGGGGGAGTGTTTGTCATAGTAATCGATTTTCAGTAATTAGTGAGCAGTGTTGAACATCGCTTTGAATATCCAACACTGATTACCGATCACTGAACACTGGAGCTATCTCCCAACGGCGCGGTAGGTGAAACCCATTTCTTTCATGATTTTGGGGTCATAAATGTTACGTCCATCGTAAATAATTGGGAATTTCAGCAAGCCTTTTACTTTTTCAAGATCCAACTGTTTGAATTCATTCCATTCTGTGACGACTATCAGTGCGTCGCAATCTTTTGCCAATTTATATGGGTCATCAAACATATCCACCGCAGGCAAAAGGGGACGGGCGACTTCCATAGCCACAGGGTCATACGCGCGGACTTTTGCGCCGGCCATGACTAATGCCTCGGCAATATCAATCGAGGGCGCATCACGCATGTCATCTGTGTTTGGTTTGAAAGCCAGCCCCAGCAAGCCGACGATCTTGCCTTTTAAACCCTGCCCTGAGCCTGTCGAAGGGTCACCGCCGAGCATTTTTTCGAGATGCGCCACTGCGGCTTTACGGCGGTCATAATTGACTTCCATCACGTCGTTTAGAATACGGGGGTTGAGTCCCTTTTCCTTGGCCATGAAAGCCAGCGCTTCCACATCCTTGGGAAAGCACGAGCCGCCCCAGCCGAGGCCTGCATCCAGAAAGTGACGGCCAATGCGCGCGTCGTAGCCCATGCCAGCGGCCACTTCCTTCACATCCGCGCCTACCAGTTCGCACAGGTCAGCCAACTCATTTATGAAGGAGATTTTTGTAGCCAGGAAAGCATTGCTGGCATACTTGATCATTTCCGCGGTACGCAAGTCTGTGATGACGATCGGTGCGCGTAATGGCAAATGGAGATGCGCAACTTTGTTCGCGGCGTCCTTATCCAATGAGCCGATCACCGTGCGGTATGGACTCATGAAATCAGCGATAGCCGAACCTTCGCGCAAAAATTCAGGGCAGGACACAACAGCGAATTCAATCTGCTTGGGCTGGGCGCCTTTTACAATGTCCGCCACCCAATCCCCTGTTCCGATCGGAACCGTGGATTTGTTGATGATGACCAGCGGCGCGGTCATAGTCTCAGCGATGGATTTGGCGGCGGCGGCCACATATTTCATGTCCGCTTCGCCGCTCTCGCCTGAGGGTGTGCCGACTGCGATGAAGGCAAACTCTGCATTTTTCAAAGCTTCTTTATAGGAGGTTGTAAATAAAATGCGCCCTGCATTGACATTGCGCTTGACCAGTTCATCCAGCCCTGGTTCATAGATCGGCATGATGCCCTTTTTGAGATTCTGCACCCGTTGTTCGTTCACATCCAAGGCGGTGACGCGGTTGCCAAGGTCAGCAAAACAGGCGGCGGTAACCAGTCCGACATATCCCACGCCGACGACACAAATCTGTTTCATAAGTTTTCCTCTTGATTGAAAAGTTTTTTGAAATGAACCACAATCATGACACCCTGCTTATCCAAAGGAGGATATGATCCGAGCTCATCGCTTAAATATACTACGTCTCACAAATGCGGGCAATGAGTATAATCACAGGATGCGACTGCTTTTTGTAACCGATGCCCGTTCTCCTATTTCACAAAATTGGATCCGTTATTTCGCAAAGCGCGAGCGAAGCGATGAGATCTATATCGCATCCACATTTCAATGTGAACTGGATTTCACCGTTAAGCGGCTGGAGTTTACACCGGTTGCCTTTAGCGCCGCCAAAAAACAGACCTCACTCCCCGGCTCCGCTTCTTCGCGCACCCTGCGCCTGCGTACCCTTTTCAGACAATGGTTCGGCCCCTTGACTATTCCCCGCTCCGCCGCTTTGCGAAAATTACGCGCTTTTATTCGGGAGGTACAACCTGATATTGTCCATGCCATGCGCGTGCCTTACGAGGGAATGCTGACGGCTTCGGCGATGAAGGGCGTATCGAGACCACCAAAATTTATAGTCTCCACCTGGGGCAATGACTTTACCTTGCACGCGCCTTCCACGCCATTGATGAGATATTACACCCGTTTGACGATGAGCAAGGTCAACGCCTTGCACGCAGATACAGAACGCGATGTGCGCCTTGCGCGGGAATGGGGCCTCAGCGAGGGTAAATCCACTTTGGTGGTGCCAGGCAACGGCGGAGTCCGAAGCGATGTTTTTTATCAGCCCAAAAAGCCAGTGAAGAATCCAGTCATCATTAATCCACGCGGAGTTCGGCCTTATGTTCGCAACGATTCTTTTTTCAAGGCCATCCCGCTTGTGCTTGCAAAACGAAGCGATGCGCGTTTTGTTTGCTCATCCATGCAGGGCGAGGCGCAGGTGCTGCAATGGATTCGAGAATTGAAGATCGAACATGCAGTGCAGTTGCTTCCGCTGGTTTCACACACTGAAATGGGGGATATTTTCCGCGCCGCGCAAATCGTGGTTTCGCCGAGCGTGCATGATGGCACGCCGAATTCCTTGCTCGAGGGCATGGCTTGTGGATGTTTCCCCGTTGCGGGTGATTTGGAATCCATCCGCGAGTGGATCACGCATGGGCAGAACGGCTTGCTGGTTGACCCAAAAGATCCGCAGTCCATTGCGGATGCGATCCTGCTCGGACTCGAAAGAGAAGACCTGCGACAGGATGCCGCAGGCCTCAATGCAAAAATGATCTCCGCGCGCGCGGACTACGGGGTGAATATGGAGAGGGTGGAGGAATTCTATAAATTCGTAATTCGTCCCTTCGACACGGCTCAGGGCAGGAATTTGTAATTCGTGGTCTCGATACGCCCTGCGAAAATCCCACAGGGCTACCCTTCGGCACGGTGAGCGAAAGTCGAACCGTCAGCACATCGCTCGACCACCAGCAGAAATTAAAACTCTTCTCTTGGCGTTCGCATTGTTTCCAAGCGATGGCGCAATTCGATGCGGCGCGAATCTGCCGAGTGGCGGATGTCGTTTATGAAACTCTGTCCGCGTTCGCGCAATTCGGTGCGCAGGTTTTCTCCAGATTCGGGGGCAAGCAGCAATGCGATGACTGAACCCACCAACCCGCCGACAAAGATCCCGATCAAAAAGCCAAACATTCTTCGCATGGGTGTTTCTCCTTTCAGGAAACATAATAGGTATTGAGACAAAGCCCTGATAAATTCATTATAGGCGAAAAAACATATTTGTGGAATAACCTACCCGTCGCATATGTCTAAAAGAATGTGACGACTTTAAACCAATTTAACCGATATCGCACAGATTTTCACTGGTGTCAGCGTGCATCGCAAGAAGGACACAATTACATTTGCCACATGCGTTACCCGTAAAGAAGATCGCCCAACTCCATCTCCCAGATCACAGGAGGAGATGTCTTTATTATTGACAGGCTGTGGATTGGTCTTCCACAGGTAGGCCGAAAGCTTCATAGACAGGCACGCCGTCCCATTCCGCTGGAATGGATAATCCCAGCGCATATGCCGCGGTTGCGGCTGTATCCATGATGTGGACGGGTGTGACCAACTGAGTTGGCTGAATGCCGGGGCCCGCCGCAATCCAAGGAATGGTCATATCTTCAGGCAGGCTGGAACCGTGTATCGTGCCGTGCCCGCCGTGATCGGCAGTGACGATGATCAAGGTCTCGTCGCGCAGACCTCTTGCCTCCAATTCTGCCAACAGATTGCCAAGCGCCTGATCGGCACGATATAAGACACTGAGTTGCTCACCCGAAAGCCAGCCATAAACATGCCCCATCCAATCGGCGGTGGGGAAGTGGATTAACAACAGGTCAAAATCAGCGGGGAAATTCGCGATCAGTTTCTCAGTGATCACCAAATCACGGTCATTGATGTATTCAAAAATATCGATGCTGGCTGGTTCTGCGATCTGCCGTAATTTTTCCTTGCCAACGACCATCACGGTTTGCAAGCCCGCCGCATGAGCGATATCGAAGATGTCTGTGACGTTTGCGTATCCGTTTTCGGGCAGGTAATCATTCCAGTTGACACCGTGCTTGGAGGGACACAATCCGCTCAGCATAGACGTGTGGGCCGGGAGCGTGGCGCTGGGAAGTACTGTCTGCGCTGACAGGGTGTACGCCGCGCGGTTCATCAGGGATGTAAGATTTGGCATGGGCGCAAGTGAAATGGCGTCGGGGCGTAAACCGTCAATGGACAGGATCAGCACCCGGCGGGCGAGAGGCGCGGGCGTCGGGGTTAAGGTGGGCGTTGAAGTTGCAGTCGCCGGTGGGGCGGAGGTCTGTGTAGCGGTTGGCGTGGCTGAGGGTGTTTCCGCGATATTTGGTGTTTGACATGCGAAGAGATATAAGCAAACAATCAGGGCGCAAAATTTGATCCGTGACATTTATCCATTATAATTTTGATTGCTTCAAAGTAAGATATGGATATGAATATTCATCACCATGATACCCTGATCCATGAACATTTTCATCATGACCATACCGACCCGCACAAGCGCGCTGCGGGCCTTTCCGACTTTATTTTGGGGGCGCAGGATGGGCTGGTCAATGTTCTTGGTGTTGTGCTTGGAATTGCAGCGGCAACGTATGATGTGCGCGTGGTGCTGGTGGCAGGGCTTGCAACGACTTTCGCTGAATCGATTTCGATGGGCGCGGTGGCTTTCACGACCACGCTTGCAGACGCAGATTTATATCAAAGCGAACGTGAGCGCGAATACCGTCATATTTTGGAGACGCCAAACCTTGAGGTAAAAGAGATCCGCGATATTTACGAAAGCAAAGGATTTAAAGGGGAATTGCTTGACCACATTGTGGGGACGATTACGTCAAACCAGGATGTGTGGGTGGCTGTGATGATGGCGGAGGAGCATCTACTTGCGCCTGTGGATAGAAAGACCGCGCTGCGCGCCGCGTGGGTGGTGGGTCTCTCTGCGATCATCGGTTCGCTGGTGCCGCTTGCGCCGTTTTTATTTTTGCCCGTTTCCACAAGCATGTGGATGTCTGTGCTGGTGACGGCTTTGGTTTTATTTGCCATCGGCGTATACAAAGCGCGTGTGACAGTTGGCAGACCGATGCGAAGCGGGTTGGAAATGACTGCGATTGGGATCATCAGCGCGATGGCTGGTTATTTGGTCGGAGTCCTGCTCAAGGTCCCGCCTGCGCCGTGATGGTTTGCTGAACCAGCCGATCAAATGTATGTGATTCGGGATAACCACAAAGGTGAATAGCCCTATTCGTTTTCTTGTGCGGAGAAAATGCAGGCTGTCCAAAATAATTCGAATGATTGATTCACGCTTGAGAATTTGGACATGCCTTTCCGCAGTGGTTATTGCAACCCTTTCCATTCCGCCAGCGCCGCATCCATTTCTTTTTAGACGGGCTCACATTTCTCTTACCGCCACGTCGCGCTTGTTACGGCAATGTCTTCGTCTATTTCTTCCCAATGCACACCAATTTCGCGCACGATGAGTCGCCATCTATTTCGTTGTTCAGGGGTTGTGTTCGTTGAAAATTCGTAACAGATCGCTGAAGTCTGAGTTGACGAACATCGTATCCCTTCACTTTCATGGCATGGACGATCATTTCCCAAACAGCATCAAAACGCGCTTTGGGAGGCTGCGCCTGCCAGAATTTCAGGTCAAACGACCTGTCCATATCCTGCAACTTGCCCCTGCGTTCAACAAAATTTGTTCGCATGGTTCACCTCTTGGGATAATTATACATTCTTCTCATCCCTGCAACCCTTCCCACTCCGCCATCGTCGCATCCATTTCTTTTTGCACACTATCATATTCTTTCGCCAGCTTCACAATTTCACCCGCATCTTTCGAAGGTTTCGCCAGCTTCTCGCCAATTTCACTCAGTTCTGCTTCGAATGCAGTGATCTTGTTTTCCAGTTCCTGCTTCTTCGCGTTCTTTCTTCTTTCCTCCCTTCGACTTTGCTCAGGGCTGGCTTTCGTATTCGCAGACTTTGCCTTCGGCATCTCTTTTTTTCGAGCATCAGCTTCTTCACGCTCTGCTTGTACAGCGCTGCGCCGAGCCAGGTCTTTTTCGCGTTCTTCCTTCAATTGAGAATAGATACCCTTGAAGATGATCAAATGGGATTCGTCTGTGTCAATCTCCCAAATTTGAGTCGCGATGGCATCCAC
>DATEDD010000230.1:0-5581 GCA_035286565.1 Anaerolineales bacterium | reverse complement strand
CGAAAAACGGATGACAGAATATACAGCCAGATATGCAAGGAAAAGACTGCCAGGCTTGAGCCTGTTTATAAATTTACGCGCAAGCCATAATAACAAAACCATATTTGCGAGATTCAAAGCCGCTTCATAAAAAAATAATGGATGATAGAACTCGATTGATTCGTACCCTATCAAACGGCTGGCGGGTTGGATGAAAATCGCCCAGGGTAAGTTAGAAGGCAGGCCATATAATTCCTGATTGAAATAATCTCCCAGGCGACCAATAGCTTGGGCAAGGGCAAGACCGGGCGCGAGCAGATCGGCCAAATCCAAGAATTGCAGTCGTTGCTGGCGCGCAAAAATCAACACGGCCAGCGAGCCGCCGATCAAAGCGCCGGGGATTCCAAACCCGCCAACCCAGAACGCCAATGCGTCCAATGGATGGGTGAGATAATACCAACGGGTCAGACCAAGCTGAACCGAAGAAAGAGGCGGGGTGAGGATATGCCAGAGGCGCGCGCCGACTGTCCCCCAAATCAACACAGGCAGGAAAAGATCATAGATGATCTCAGTGTCAAACCCGCGGCGTCTTGCCTGTAAGGCGGACAACAAGGCTCCAGCCGCAATGCCAATCACAAGCAGGAAGCCATGCCAGCGCATTAACCAGGGTCCGATTAAAAATCCTTCACTCATGGATTAGTATACAACGTAAGGCTGCTCGCTGGGCCGTCCTCGGCGCAGCCTGAACGCCGCCGAGGACGGCGGCTCGAGCATAGCTTTGCGCTGTAATGTTAGTGTATATATTTCCTGTCTTTTTCCCTGGCTTTCTGCTTGCGCACATGCCCTTGCGCGCGAACGTATAGCACGCGCTGTAGCGCCGTGATGTTGCCAAGTACTGCAATCAGGAAAGCGGCGATGAATGGCTGATTAAATACAAGCAGGGGAATTAATACGATATACCTTTCAACGCGTGTGAGGATGCCCACTTTTGCAGTAAAGCCCAATCCCTCTGCGCGCGCTTTAACGTATGATACAAGCACCGAGCCGGATGCCGCGGCAAAGGTGACCATGACACCGGGGTAATTTTCAAGTGAAAGAAAATAATACAAAAGCCCGCCAAAAGTGATCAACTCGGCATATCGGTCACTGACAGAATCCACAAACGCCCCGAAGTCGCTGGACTCGCCGCGCAAGCGCGCCATGGTGCCATCCAATGCATCAACGAGGACAGACGCCAAAAGGACAAATGCTCCGGCTGCCATTTTGCCTTGGGAAATATAGTATGCGCCAATCGTTGTCCCCACCAAGCCAAGCAACGTGATGGAGTTCGGGATCAATCCGAGGCGATTCAAAAACCCGCCTATGGGATCTAAAATGCTTTTAAAAATAATTCTCAATCTATCTGTAAAGGTTGGTTTTACATCCATGGATCGGCTCACAATCGTCCTTATGGCTTTAGAAAATGTCTGCTGGCTAAACTTCTACTCTTGAGCTGTTTCTTCGTCCAAATCATCTTCACTGACCAGGATTTCCCGCTCTTTGCCTCCGCCTTGAGAGGGTCCTACAACTCCCATTTCCTCAAGCTGGTCAAGCAGACGCGCGGCGCGTGGATAGCCAATTCGCAATCGGCGTTGTAATAGCGAAGCAGAAGCGCGTTGACTCGTGCGTACAATTGAGATAGCCTGTTCGATCAAACCGTCATCTTCGCCTTCGCCGGGTTCCTGCAAAAGTTTCTCCCAGGGCGGAGTTGCATCAACTGGAGTTTCGTTATTCTTTTGCCAGTGTGAAATAATACGTTCGATTTCCATATCTGTGATCATGACGCCTTGCGCGCGTACGGGGTTGCCCACCTCAGGGTTCAGGAAGAGCATGTCACCGCGGCCCAGCAGTGATTCAGCGCCGGTGTAATCCAAAATAACGCGGCTGTCTATGCCTGATGTAACCGCAAAGGCCAGGCGCGCCGGGAAGTTGGCTTTGATAAGACCTGTGACCACATCCGTGGATGGACGCTGGGTGGCAACTACCAAATGAATCCCTGTGGCACGCGCCATTTGAGCAAGACGGACAAGGTTATGCTCAGTTACATCTGGAGCAGACATCATCAGGTCGGCCAGTTCATCAATCAACACGACAATACGAGGCAAAGCCTTGCCATCCGCTTTGCGAGTGACCTTGCGATTGTAGGCTTCCAGATCACGGGCATGTGCGCTTTCGAGCAGACGGTAACGATGTTCCATTTCAACGACCACCCAGCGCAGCACACCGAGGATACGTTCAATATTGGTCTCTACTTTTCCATATAAATGGGGTAAGCCATTAAAGCGGATCAACTCCACCATTTTCGAATCGATCAGGATCATACGCAGGTCTTCGGGCGTGTTGTTCATGGCCAGGCAGGCCGCAATGGACGTGATACATACGGATTTACCAGAACCCGTTGAGCCTGCAATCAGCAGATGCGGCATACGCGCGAGATCTGCAATCAGCGGATGCCCGGAAACATCACGTCCCAGGGCAATCGCGAGAGGTGTGCCAATTTTATAAAAAGCATCTGACTCAAGCAAGGTCTTCATGCGCACCACAGAACTATGCGTATTTGGCACTTCAATACCGACATACGGTTTGCCGGGCACAGGCGCTTCGATCCGCAAACGCTGGGCGGAGAGGGCCAGCGCGAGATCTTTTTCCAGTGCGGCGATCTGCGCAACACGTACTTTCATTTGTTGCGCGTCTTCCTCGTCGGAGCCTGGTTTTTTGAGGAAACCGGGCTGGACTGCAAATTGCGTTACTGCCGGACCGACACGATAACCGATCACCGTGGCAGGTATACCAAACTCAGCCAGGGTTTTCATAATCAGGCCAGCTGTTTGGTTAATCGTACGGTCATCGGCGCGGACTGCAGACTCTTCGAGCAGGATATGCAAAGGCGGCAGGTCTTCCCCGCGCGGATACGGTTTGATGGATTTCTCTTCCGTTTTATTTGAGGCTTTCAAGGAAGTGCGAAATTCAGGAGCCAGGGGCTGTGCTTTCTTTCGCGAAGCGGGCGCGCTGGATTTTGCAGGTTGTTCTGCGCTTCCTTCCATACCCATTGGAACGGGTGTCGCCAAAACAACCGGAGCGGCTTCGCCGGCAATTTTCAACAGCCATATTTCAAGTTTTACCCACAAACCAAAACCGGTTACAACCGCGAGCAGCCACAATAAAAATAGGACCAATGTGCCAAGGATCGCTCCGAGAGATTGCCACACCAATGTGATCAGCCCCCAGCCGAGGCGTCCACCGTCCCAGCCGGATTCTGCCCGGTAAAGGTCATTGCCTCCGAAAACAGCGAGCAGGCCGAGGGTTAGGAATGATGCGAGTTCAAGAGCAATCAGCCGTCCCCAACTGACCTCGCTGGGTTCGCGTCTCAGAATTGTATATCCTAAATATCCAATGCCGAAGATGACCAATAAACTTCCCCAGCCAAACCAACGGCGAAGAAGGATGGAAAAAGGGGAAAGCAAAATGCCATCAGTTAATTCCCATACTGCCAGCAAAGACATGAGCGCAAATGCGATCAATGTAACGCCAACCGCATCGCGCAGAAAACGGCCAAACTGTACGTTGAGGTGAGACAGCCTGTCCAGCCAATTGTCTCGCCCAGCGGGAGCGGTTTCGGCCTGCGCTTCTTGTCTTTTGCGTGGGTGTGGATTTTCAGACATTCAGGTTACGCTCCGCGAAGCCTCATACTTAAGCCCAGGCGCTGATGCGCGGCATCCAAATGCAGGATGCGCACCTGCACTTGCTGTCCTTCAGAAAGAACTTCTCGCAAAGGACAGCTTTCTGCCTGCGGAATTTCGGATATGTGAATTAGACCTTCCACGCCGGCATCCAGCCGCGCAAAGACACCGAAGGAAAGCACACTGGTAATAATGGCAGGTTTGATGGCTGCTTCTGGAAATTCAACAGCAGCGTTCTGCCAGGGATTCGGCGTTAACCGTTTCAGGCTGAGTGCAACACGGCATCGCTCAGGCACAAGGTCCAGTATCTGCACTTCGAGCAGACTGCCCAACTTGACAATTTGGGATGGATGTGAAACACGTCCCCATGATAATTCTGAAATATGGATCAGACCTTCTACACCGCCGAGGTCAACAAAGACGCCAAAGTCTGTAATGTTGGTAATCACACCTTGAACGATTTGCCCTGCTTTTAATATCTGGAATAATTCTGAACGTTTGCCCGGCTGTGATTGCGCGGCACGCTCCGAAAAAACGACACGGTCATCTTCTGGAACACATTCAATGACTTTCAAATGCAACGAGCGCCCAAGATAAGACTCAAGATCGCGGCTGCGTTCAAGGTTTTCAACTTTGCCGGCCAGGTCAACGAGGTGTGAGCTAGGTACAAAACCATGCAGACCGTCGCCCTCCACAAGCAAGCCGCCGCGATTATGCCCGGTGACAGTCAGATCGATAATTTGATCCCGCATATAAAGGTCTTTGACTTGAGACCAATCGGTGACAAGTTTTTTTTCTGACGAGACAGTCTGCGCCTCTTCACCGACCTCAGGCCTGCTTCCCGCCAAATGGGCTGGGAGAGGCATCGCCGAGCGACTCTCCTCCGCCAGGACCGACATCCACCAGCCATCATCAATGACGGGCATCGGATTATCAAGTTTATTCTTTTGACCAACCATGATGGACTCCTTCTCGTATTTTATATATGCGTCTCTATCTGCTTGTTTTCCGTTATTGATCCAGAAGGTTTACTTCCATCTCAAGAATTGCCTTTGCAAGCGCTTCCACAGCCACGCGCTGTTTTCGATACAAATCCGCTTCAGACATTGCCAGACGCGAGGCAACATCGCGCACCTTGCGCCCTTCGATAAACTTCATTTCAAGGATATTGTACAGGATCCACTCAGTGGTGAATTTTCGATCACCTCGCGGTTTGACCTGATCCACTGCGCGGCGCAACAAGGCGCGTAAAGCATTGGCGGTGTTGCCACCATCCTTTTCGGCAAGGTCACGAACCACCTGAAGTTTATTTAATGGATTGTTTGTAAGTTTTGGCCCGCCCCAGTAATGGGTCAGCGCATCCTTGACCCAGTTCGCAAGGTCTGCCTCCTGCGGCAAAGGTTCGGTCAATAAACTGGCGCGGGAGTCATATCGCCCGGCTGCGCGCATGCGCTGGATCATTTCAACCTGCGGCTGGATATCTGCCAGGGAACGGAACATGCGTTGTTGTAATTGACGGTCTTCCAGCGCAATCGCGGCGCGGTCTGCCAACAGCCACAAGGCCTCACGCTGGTCGTTCTCCATGATCTGGTTATCTCCTCTGGCCACACCGAGCAGACCAAGCAATGGCGGCAATTCATCCCGATCCATTTCCTGCCGTTTGCGGCGATGCAGGGGCAGGACCCAGAAATTTCCCCATTGGAATTCACGCCGCGGATCGCCATTGACCTGTTCCAGGGCCTCGGTCAACCCTTCCTGATCAAGCATCGAACGATTCCCTGCCACCACGAGTGGAGATATGATTTCATCATCCAAGGCGGCCACGAATGCGGATGGGGATTGTAAGTGATCGCGCACAGCCGCCAGAATCGCCTCCAGAAATT
>DATEDD010000229.1:0-5171 GCA_035286565.1 Anaerolineales bacterium | reverse complement strand
CTGAAAAATCCGCTGGCGCCGCTGCACGACCTTTATGAAGCTGATGGCTACGTGCTGCTGTTGGGGGTGGGGCACAGCGTCAATACCACGCTGCACTTTGCTGAAAAACTGGCCGGGCGGCGCACGTTTATCCGCTGGGCGCTGACACCCGACGGCGCGGTGGAATGCCCGAGCTTCCCCGGCTGCTCGATGGGATTTGATATGGCGGCTGTCTATCTGGCCGAACTGACCCGCTGCGTGCGCATTGGCTCGGCGTTGGTGCGGGCTTTGCCGGTGCGCGAGATGGTTATCACCGCCGCCACGCTGATCCGCGAAGACCCGCTGGCGCTGCTGTGCGACGACCCGGCCTGTGAGCGCTGCGGGGCGGTGCGAATGGAGGTGGAAAAAACTGGCGTTTAAGCCTGGAGCAACTGAAAATTCGGAATAATAAAGAAGAACAGTTTTGAATAAAGGTGTTACTTTTTCGCAATTTGTTCGGTATTAACAACATAGTGGCATCGATCAACTATTGAATCGTGCTGCAATCCATAAAATCTCCTCAAGAAAAGTTCCAAAAGAATATGAGAAACAACATTTGGCGCATTTTGGTATGTTTGCTTGTGATCATCCCCATGATTGGCTCCATCAATTCACCATTGAAAGATTTCACTCCTGATGAATCAGTTGGTGATTGTACACCATATGCCAATAATCCATATAAGTCCGGTTCATATGTTTTAGGGTCAGGCGGGGTCTCTTGTCTGTATTCACACCCGGTAATTCAGGTAGTGGTGACTGTATATGATGTAACAGCCGGTGTGCGTTCATCTCAGGGAACCAATTCTTGCCCCGGAGGGAGCAGTTGTTCTGCGACTTCGGGGACAGTTTCATTTGTTTCGGGGCATTATTATCGAACAGAAGTATCGGTGTACTTCAACAGCTCGAATCAATACGCTCAAAGCCCGGATATTCGCATCTGGTAAGTATGTATCGGAATTAGACGAATGTTTTGAAATTAATTGAGGATACGTGTTTTTGATTATTCCTGGGTGAGGGGAAACCCAGGAATATTTTTTCCATTTTCGCGTTCATTAAAAGAACACTACAATTCACCCATGCCAATTATTCCATAACTGCCACCCACCACTCAGGATCCTGGAAAGTGAGCAGAAAAATTAGAATTTACTTTTCGATGTATTGATTCAATCGAACTCATACATACCAAATCGAATGTTACTAATCGAGAATGGTTTCGGTATTAATAATAGAAGGATTTCTTCAACGGACATCATTGCCCATGACAGACTTCACAGAACTTGGTGACGAAGATTTAGCAGCGCGGATTGTCGAGGATTCCTCTGCTTTCTCGATACTGTACAACCGGTATTTCCCGGCGGTGTACCGCTATGTTTACTACCGTGTTGGAAACACTATGGATGCGGAAGATTTGACTTCGAGGGTATTCATGAAAGCATTGGACAGCCTGGTAAATCAACAATATGCCCGGAAAGAGAAATTCTCTGGCTGGTTGTTTACCATCGCCCGCCACCGCGTTATTGATTTTTATCGAACAGACAAAAACAACCTGCAAGTTGGTATGACCGATCTTTTTCCTGATTCAGCATTATCGATGGATCAGATGGAAGACATGAAACATATTGCAAATCTCATTACTCAACTGGATAAGGACGCACAGGAACTATTGCGCTTGCGGTTTTCCGCAGGGCTGGACTTTGGCACGATATCCAGAGTTGTTGGACGATCTGAATCATCTGTGAAGGTCAAGCTCTATCGTGCAATCAAGCGTTTGCAAGATCAATGGGAGAAGAAAAATGACTAAGCACATCGCTTCCGATACCCTGCATTTAACCGGACGACTGGAACAATTCTACAAACTTCCTGAACCCAGTGAACAATTTAAGATTCAGCTTGAAACCCAATTGGAACAAAGGCGGTTGCACTTACTAGAAAATGCGAGGCCTGGAGCAGCTACCGGCCGCATTCGTAAATTCCTCGATTCCCTCTTTGCTCCGTATAAACCCGCGCCAATAAAATTTGGCATTGGAATATTGACTGCGCTTGCCGGAATTCTGGTTTTTTCCGGATTGGTTTACGCAATTGTTACCACCTTTAATATCTATATTCCCGGGCTGGGGTTGGCCAATCGGGAATCTCAATTCCGATCTTTGCCAGCGCCGGTAACCCAAACACAGGACGGCGTTACAGTCACTATAAAACAAGTGCTGCTGACACCGGAGAAAACCAGCCTGGTAATGACCATCGAGGGACTGGATTCGGGAGCCATGGTCACGGAAGACGACTCCCGGGAAGTTCATGCCAGAAGCTGCAACGCATCTCCTGAGATTGCACTGCCGGATGGAACACTGCTTTCTCCAATTGATTCAGGCCAGTTGGGGTATGACGAAGCAAACACATACCAACGCGTATACTTTTATCCAGCAATTCCAGAAGCGGTTCGCGAGGCGCAGCTTGATATGCCCTGCATCCTGCAAACCCGGGCCGGGAGCGCTTCCGAGAACTGGGTATTACCGCTGAAGTTCATCCCCGCCGCCCCGGGAGAAGCCGCCCTGATTATCGAGGCTGCCCAGTTGGAGCAATCTAACCCCGAGACAGCGGGATCGATCATCCTGGATCAGGTAATCACGACCGAATCCGGAACGATTTTCACTGGCAGGTTCCTGCCGTTATTCGAAGGCAGCGCGGTCATCGATATAAAAGATCAGGCTCCGCGAATTACGGATGCCAGTGGAAAGGCGTTGACCTGGCAGATTCCGGCGGAAATAAGACCCTTTACCGATGATGCCGGTGTGCTCCACTGGGCATTCGAAGTAGGAACCGAGGCTGCAGATTGGCCGCTGACCATCCAGTTCGAGGCTGTTGACCTGCAGTGTACGGGGCAGGCTCAGTTTGCCTTTGAATCCAGCGCTTTGCTGGAGCCTGGCCAGGGCCTGGAAGTAAATAAAACCGTTTCCGTCGGAAATTGCGGCATGGAGCTGGTTTCGATCCGGAAAATCCAATCCGGTTATACCTTCCGGATCGCTGCGAGAGATTATCCTGTCCAAAACGTGACTCTTGATATTGCCGGGACTACACATATTAGAACTTCCCAGGTTGCCAGACCTCTGTACAACGAATTCAGTCTGGAATATGCGGGTGAGCTGCCCACAGGCAGGCTGACCGTCCAATTTACAGGTATCACGCTTCAGGTACCCGGTCCCTGGCAGGTGGAATGGAGCCCGGAAAATGAAGGGGTAAAGTAAACGGTTCTTTACCAACTTTGACCAGTACCATTCGCTTTCCTGGCAGTTTTCTAAACTGGAGGCTGGAGTGACTGGTGAAGTTATGAGGATCATGGATGACAATGATATGATGACCGAAGCGCCACCCGCCGTAAGATTCACTTGCAAGGAATCGAAGGTGTTTGAATTGTTGGCGGCCGGAAAATCCAATTCTCAAATCGCCGAAGTATTATGCATGTCTTTGCGGACGGTGCGCTTCCACGTGGGGAATATCCTGAAGAAACTGAAAGCGGCTAACCGCACCGAAGCTGGGTAAAGGCGATTCAGAATGGGATTCTCATCCTGTAAATACAATGCGAGTCCAATGAATTTCAAAAAACCTGGCGTTTAAGCCAGTAGTAATAAATATATATTCTTTGTATACTAAAGTTGTAATTTAAATGAGGCGCATTGAAATAAATAGGAGGAGAAAAATGAAGTTCGAAAGATCACCATTTGCAATGATAATTGCCATTATCGTTTTACTAGTATTTCTTGGAATGCCTAGCTCTCAACCTGCAAATGCAAAAAGTAATGATCCTACAAACAGAACTCCTAAGCACACTGAGATAGCTGTGCTTAGGAACTTAAAGACAAATGAGAGGATAAAGCTTCCCATAAAAAAATATAATGGTAAGGTTCCAAATTCAACAATCTATGAAGTCTTTGTTCCATCATCTATTTTAAGTTATGAGAGCCATCAACATCCTGATGACACTGGAGGGGTGACCTTAACAATCACCCAAAGTTATTCTGAGCGATCTTATCCTGAATATTCAGTGTCCTTAACGAGTTCATCTGCAAAATGGATGAAATCAGATAATACAATCTCGATTACAAATGCGTCAGTGACATCTGCTGTTGCAGGTTATATTTCAGGTGGAGGGTTCTTAATAGACGACGAAACAAGATCCATTGGAGTTCCATCACTCAATACCTGGTATTATCAATACCCTTCGTGGACAGGTACATACATAATCATAAATGATATGGGATACCAGGCTACACGTGCGGATAGTCTCCTGGTTAGAGGTGGAGCAAGTTGGGATTTCGGATTTTGTGTTGCCCAAGGAGGAGGACAGGTGATTTCCTGTGAGTGACGAATCGATTCCTTTCTTGATGTTCCATATCTGATTGTCTGCTTCTCTGGCTCCCCAATTTTGTGCAATCTAAGCAATCTCTAAGGAAGATACGGTTAAGTTATGAAACGTAATAATGGGTTGTTTCTTGGAATGGTCGTTATAGCAACGGCATTGGCATACTTGCTTGATTATGCCAGCGAAGCTGCAAAAAAATATGTGAGCTCGAGTTTCGATACCATGCTAGGAATATTTTTCATCATTGCCATCAACCTGATCTTCGCTGGGATTTTGTTATTTGTTTTACCCCGATTCCTTAACAATGGAGTTTCTCCGGGATATTTATGGGTGATACTACTGCTGGGGTTAGTCTGGGTGGCACTACCCTTTTCCAGCCTCGGGTCATGGGTCTTTATCTCCCAGTCCAGTGATTACTCGAGGTTAATAGGTGCTTTGTGGGTTGTTGCTGCGATCACGTCCCTGGTAAGAAAAAAAGAACCCCTACAGGCCTGAGGGTCTCACCTGGAAACGCGCTCAGAATCTGGGTTGAATCAAGGTTAAGTTTCACCTGAAATTTTGGGCATTAATGCTGTTCAATATCTAGACTCTACGCATCTCGGTGTCCCAGCTTCTAAGAACGTCATACGTGATACTTGACTCTTGACACGCCACATTTTTTGACAAATCCGCAATACTCTGTTAAAATACATCAAACTGGTAATAAATATTCCAGGTGGGAATGTCTCGTTCAGTCGCAAGTCGATTTGCCCCGGTCCGTTCTCAGCGCCGGGGCTTAACTTTTGACCTTAAATCA
>DATEDD010000228.1:0-3433 GCA_035286565.1 Anaerolineales bacterium | reverse complement strand
GTATCTTTGACGCGCATCGCGCCGTACTTATCATAAAAGCCCTTGGTCACAGCATACGTGCCGCCCCAAACGCCGACCTCTTCACCCATAATAAAAACTGCGGGGTCGCGATCCATTTCTTCCATAAGCGCCTGCGAGATTGCCTCGCGCATCGTAATTTTTGGCATGTGTGTTCCTCTTCAAAATGTCATTGCGAGGAGGATGTTCTTCCCGACGAAGCAATCTCCTGGTAAAGGGGGGATTACTTCGGGCAAAGAACGCCCTCGCAATGACATAAAATTAGTCAGCGTAAATATTAGAATACAACTCTTCCATCGCAGGCTCAGGACTTGCCTCAGCGAATTCAACGGCCTTCGCAATTTCCTCTTCCACGCGCGCTTCGATTTCATCCAAAACTTTTTTAGTGGCGACCTTCTTATCAAGCAATTGCTTGTTGAAAATACCAATGGGATCATTTTCCTGCCACTTCTTTACTTCTTCCTGCTTGCGATAACGCTCAGGGTCGCCCATGGAATGTCCACGGAAACGATAAGTGTCAATTTCAAGTAAAAAAGGCTGGGAATTTTTGCGAACGAATTCAAGCGCAGCTTTCGCGGCATCGTAAACCTTCATTACGTCCATGCCGTCCACCTGACCATTCTTCATGCCATAACCTTCAGCCTTTTGGCGAATGTCAGTCACAGCCGAAGCGCGTTCCACTGTTGTGCCCATGCCGTATTGATTGTTTTCACAAACCCACAGCACGCGCAAGTTCCAGGTTTTGGCAATATTTAATGCCTCGTGGAAATAGCCAATATTCGTTGCGCCCTCGCCGAACATACAAATGGTGACATTGTCATTACCTGCATATTGGTCGCCGATCGCGAATCCCGCAGCGATGGGGAGGTGACCGCCTACGATGGCGTGTCCGCCCCACATGTTTTTGGATATATCTGCCATGTGCATTGAACCGCCCTTGCCTTTGGACATGCCCGTCGCCTTGCCGAGCAATTCCGCCATCACTTCATTTGCAGAAATGCCGCAATTCAACGCCACACCATGGTCACGATATGCGGTGATCACACGGTCACGCGGTTCACGCGCCGCGATTAAACCTGTCGAAACGGCTTCCTGCCCAATATAAAGGTGCATGAAACCGCCGATCTTGCCCTGCTGATACAGTTCTGCGCCGCGTTCTTCGAGTCGGCGGATCAATACCATTTGGTGATACAAATCCAGTTGCTGTTCTTTCTTCATTATCATTACTCCGCTAAAAGACTGCAAAAAACAACACCAGAGCGTTTCTGGCGTTGTGCTTATTCAAGGCAAACACGGCATTATATCAGAGAATCTTAGTCCAAATTTCTCTCAAATACTCTCTATTTTGATGGTGTAGAATAGAACCATGAACTGGCTCATTGGCGGACGCTTCGTGCAAGGCGAAGCAAAAAGGCTCATCACCCAACTTGCGGATTCCACCAAGCACGACATCGCCGCCAAGGAATTGATCAAACTGGGCACAGATGCTGTCCCGGCATTGATTGACGGGCTTCAGACTCAAGACCCCAGCCTGCTCCTGTCCCTTCAGCATATTCTCGCCCGAATCCCCTCTGCTTCGCCCCATCTGATAAAGACTCTTGGGAGCGCGCATCCCATCCTCCGTGGGCGCGCGGCTGAAGTGTTTTCCATCAGTAAAGATAAAACCGCCATTCCCGCCTTACTGGACGCGCTGAAAGGTGAATACTTTACCGTACGTTCACGCGCCGCGCTTGCATTGGGGAATATCGGTGATGCCAAAGTGATTCCCAATTTAATGCCCTTGCTCAAAGACAGAGACGGTGAAGTTCGTGCCGCCGCATGTATCGCGCTTGGAAAATTTCGTAACCCATACACCTTTGATGAAATTGCAAATATTTTATTGGATGATATCAAGATCGAAGTCCGTCAGTCTGCCGCGCTGGCATTGGGAGATACAAAACATCCCGCCGCGATTCCGTTCTTGATGGAAGCTCTACGTGATTCGTTCTGGTGGTTTGAGCGTGAGCAAGCCGCTTCTGATTTGTTGAGTGCCATTGAAAAAATGGGATCCGCAGTAGTAGACCCATTGATACATGCACTCGCCGATAAAGAGGGAACTGTCCGCAAGTATGCGGCAACCGTTCTCGGAAATTTGCGTGACCCGCGTGCGCTCGAAGAATTGGCGATGTTGCAATATGACCTGCATCATGAGGTGGGCAAGTCCGCCGCAGATGCGCTTGCAAAGTTTGGTCCGCAGGCTGTGGATGTATTAATAGAATCGATCCATCATCCAGAAGCGGGTATTCGTGAAAATGCAGTACTCGCTTTGGGTAAGATTCAAGATGTGAGGGTTGCTCCCGTGTTGATCGAAATGCTCGGCGACCCAGACCGCGATGTGCAAAAATATTCCCTGCAGGACCTGGGACAAATGCACGATCAACGCGCAATCACTGCGCTACAAGAAGTTGCCGCCAACCGTGGGGATAGGGAAATGGCAATGATGGCGAAGAAGATGTTGGAATCAAAAAAGTAGGGGCGACCCTTCATGATCATCAGAAGGATGGCTCCCGCAGGGCGGGTCGCCCCTACACTATATTTCTAAAAATGAGTTGATAGCTGGCGCAATACCCGTCAAATCGCGAATGTCCTTTTGGAATTCGCGACGATTGTTTAAATCCCCAAATAATAAGAGTGGAACGTGCGCGGCAGTATGCTTACGCGTGGATAGATCTTCCATATTGCCATGATCCGAGGTGAGCAGGATCAGGTTGTTTTTGTTGTGCCAGTTTGCAAGCAAGCCTTTTAGCACGCCGTCAAATGTTTCAAGTTGTTGAACGGCCGAGGACATATCCTGTTTGTGACCGGCGTAATCGCTGGCCCAGTATTCGAAGAAGGAGAAATCATATTGTTGTGCCAGTTCAGCGAGTTTTACGCCGGCCGGCTCTGGCTTGAATAATGGCGCATCCGCGAAGCCGAGAAAGCTGTGCCAGCCTGCGCCTGTGAAATCGGCTGAAAGAGCGTTGCCTGCGTAATAATCCTCATCCGTGAAGAGGGTCAGGCCGGCATTTGTCAGCGCGAGCGGGACGGATGAATATAAGCGCTTGCCTGAGTCTATTCCGTGAAAGTAGCGTGGGGGATAAGCGTTCAGCAAGGCTGTTTTCTTACCTGCTTTAATGGTTTTTGAAAATATTGTCGCGCCGTCCAGATATTGCGCGACTTCTGAATTCGGCTTGGGGCCGTAGTGATAGCCAATTTCGGCAGGGATGTTGATACCCGTCAGCAAGACCGCCTGCCCGGTTGCGGATTGAGGTAAACCTTTTACACCGAGTCCCGCGTCGATGGGGAGCAAGGTGACCTGGTCGCTTTCGTAGGGCGCGGCGCTTTTTATCATTTTTTGTCCGCCCAATAAAGATTGTAAATAAGGCATTTCTGCGCG
>DATEDD010000227.1:0-3098 GCA_035286565.1 Anaerolineales bacterium | reverse complement strand
AAGGTATCGGAATCGCAGAAAAAGATTTGATTTGCGCTTCAATTTGATCGCCGCAATTTACAACCTTGAACTCAACCAAAAGTGACTTTTGCAAGAGGTCTAATCTTTAAACACAAAGGACACAAAGCATGTCCTGACGGTTCGTCTTTCGCTCACCGTGTCGAAGGGTACACGAAGGAATTCTTTCATTTTCGTCTTTCTTCATCCTTTTTATTTTATGCCACGATGGGCGTGACCGCTTTTGTCATTTCACGATAGACCGTGATCGCCGCATCCGGACATACCACAGCACAAATAGCACAACCCGTGCAGCCGTCCTTGAACGTATGTGCGGGGTGGTAGCCTTTTGGGGTAAGGCGTGACATATCCAACTCCATCACGCTTTGCGGGCAGGCACTTAAACATAATTCACAGCCTTTGCAATATGTATCGCTGACTTCGATCCAACCTTTGACTGCCATTACAACTCCTTAATTTATACGAGAAGTTCGACATTATTTAGCGGGATTCTCCGCCACCCTGATTATGTCGTTATCGGAATAAAGCTAGTAGTGCCAAGCGTCATAGATACAGGTGTCAAAAATCATACGCTAGGGCAGGGTATAATGACCGGCGATACGGATATCAATGTGCAAAATGCTGTTCAATTGTTCCGCAGGTGCGGCTTGAATGTTAACATGACCGCTGTACCCTGGCTCAGGCGGCCTGAAAACCCTGCTCCACAGGTTTTTTCCTGCCCCGAATGTAAATGGTAGAATCAAACACAACCTTGAAAGGATCATAAGTGAAAACGTCCAGATCTTTTTCGATCGCCTTATTCGTTGCTTTAGCCTTTTTCCAAAACAGCTCACTGGTTGGTTGTACGTCCTCCGAATCGCATCCGCGTTCTGATAAACCCAATATAATCATCATCCTCACCGATGACCAGCCTTATCATACCCTTCAATACATGCCCAATGTGCAAAGTGAATTGGTGGAGAAGGGGGTCAATTTCACGAACGCGTACGTCACGACCCCTTTGTGCTGTCCAAGCCGGGCCAGCATATTGACTGGTCAGTATGTTCATAATCATGGCGTCAAGACGAATCGTGCACCCGAGGGCGGGGCAACCGCCTTTGATGACCGTTCCACACTGGCGGTATGGCTTCATGATGCAGGCTATCGAACCGGTTTACTGGGGAAATACCTGAATGGTTATCAAGATTTACAGGAAGGATACATTCCTCCTGGCTGGGATGATTGGCAGGTTTTTGTGAAACGCGATCCCGACCTGGGTTTTTATTATAACTACACACTCAACGAAAACGGCAGGATTGTTCAATATGGCCGGGATGAAGAAGATTTCAGCACGGATCTGCTTGCAGATAGGGCGACTCAATTTATTCGTGATTCAGGCGAACAGCCATTTTTTCTTGTATTTAGTGTATTCGCTCCTCATGAAACTTATCAGTCAGCCAACCGTCATAAAGACCTCTTCAAATCTCTCGACGAATTCGAACGGTACCGCCCGCCCAACTTCTTTGAAAACGACTTGACAGACAAGCCAGCCTGGGTGACGCAGATAAAAAAACCTGATGTCGACTACGTTGATAAAGTGCATGAACGAATATTGCGCTCTCTTAAATCTGTGGATGACTCAGTAGATGAAATAACATCAACTTTAGATAAAATGAAAATTAGGGAAAACACCCTTATTATTTTCATGTCCGACAATGGGATGTCGATGGGGAATAATGGAGTATTTGGAAAAAACTGTCCTTATGATGCATGTTTGCAGGTTCCATTTGTTGTTAGCTATCCGCCGATAACATCAGTGCCGAGAATGGACGAACACCTGGTGCTCAATATTGACATCGCACCTACGCTGATCGAATTGGCTGGGGTGAACCAATCCGCCCAGATTGACGGACAGAGTTTTCTCCCCATCCTCTCCGATCCAACAGCACAATGGCGGGACGGTTTTTTGATCGAACATTTTCAAGACCTGGCTGATGTGGAAGAAAGCGGATTAGCCTTTCTTATACCGGGATATATCGGTTTTCGGACTACGCATTGGAAATATGTCGAGTATGATACCGGCGAACGCGAGCTCTATGATTTATTGGCAGACCCCTTTGAGCTGGAAAATATTGCATCCCAGACCGGGTACGCGCAGACGATAGAGGAATTGTCGGAACAAATCCAGGTCACTTTGCGATGATGAAGACCGTACAATCCCGGATATTACTGGTCTTACTGGGTATCAGTGTCTTGTATTTTCTGGCGTTCTGGCCAATTAACGCGCAGGGGGCGCGGGACAGGTATATGATTTCAGTTTTCGACCCGGATGAATTCGCTCAATATTCACACCCAATCCGTATGCTGGATCAACCCGCAAAAACCATTAATCAATCCATTTATCGCTTTACAGCTTACCAACATTATTATTACGGTTATCCCTTTTATTTTTACTCGGCGATGGTTTCGTTATTGCCTTTAAAGGTTGCCGGGTTGGATACGACTGCCAATATCATGCTGCTTTATCGGCAGTTGGTCAGTGTGCTTCCGATGATCGCGGCGCTGATGGCGCTGGTCTATCTGCAAACAAAATTCAAATCCTATGTTCGGTCGATTGCGCTGTTTCTTTTTTTGTTGACAGTTCCCGCAGTGATCAACAACGATATATGGTGGCACCCTGAGAGTCTGGTTTTCTTATTTATCGTCCTGACATTTTTATTCCTAGATAAGGACGATGTTACATTCGGAAAATATTTTTACTTCTCTGCGATTGCCTGCGGACTTGCTGTCGCAACCAAATTGATCGGATTATTCTTTTTTCTGGCGATTCCCACCTATGTTTTGATAGGTTGGCGTCAAGGCAGAATTGATTCAAAAAACTCAATAAAAGCAACGGTTGGATTTGTGGCAGTGATCGTGACTGTCTTTGTTCTCAGTAGCCCCTTTCTCTTTTATAAGTCCGAGCGTATCGCCGCGTTCAAGATCCAAGCGCGTCAGGCGGATGCCATGTCTGCCGGATTTGTTCTTGCGTATGCAAAAGGTCCTGCAACTTGGGTGCCGCTGATTACGGAAAGCTATGCCCAGCCCCTATTTTTGGTGTT
>DATEDD010000226.1:0-4708 GCA_035286565.1 Anaerolineales bacterium | reverse complement strand
TGCGCGTAAAACCGGGGCGCTCTCCAGCATCACCTCCGGGTTGCCTGTTTCGCCTGGGGAAATTAAGCCGTTGTGGACATTTAAATGTGAGGATGAGATACGCGGCACGCCATTATTGCATCAGGGCAGTTTGTTTATTGGGTGTTATGACAATAACCTGTATGCCTTGAATGCGGCTGATGGACAATTCCAGTGGAAATACCCGACGGATGGCGGTATCGTCTCCCGTCCGTTGGTTTATGACGACAATGTATTCTTCTGTTCAGAAGACCGGCGTTTGCATGTCGTCAGTGCGCGTACCGGTAAAGTGGTGTGGACTTATTTTTCAGAAGGAAAAATTTACTCATCGCCCCGATTTTCGGATGGGCATATTTTTTTCGGATCGGATGATCAAGACCTGCATGCTGTGAATGTTAATTCAGGCCGGGCAGTCTGGAAATTTTCCACAGATGCGCCGATCCACTCCACGCCGCTGGTCGCAAATGAAATGATTTATTTTGGAACAGAAGGCGGCGCCATGTATGCCATTGATTTTCGGGGCGAGATGAAATGGCGTTTTCAGGCAAAACGTTCGATCACATCCTCCCCAATCCATAAAGGGCAGGCTGTTTATTCTGCCTCGTTGGATGGAACGCTCTTTGCATTGGATGCCAAGAATGGCTGGGCAATCTGGAAATTCCGCCTGGGTAAAGGTTCAGTCTCCTCACCTGCGATCGCGGAGGATTTAATTTTTATCGGCGCATCAGATGGATTTATTTATTGTGTGGATCTGCGCACCGCCAGGGAGGTTTGGCGTTTCCGCACGGATAATCAGGTGAGCAGTTCGCCGGTCGTTTATAAGGACTCCATTTATTGCGGGTCTGTGGATGGCAGTATGTATTGTCTTGAATATCGCACTGGCCGGTTACGCTGGAAATTTGGATCCCAGGCTGCCATCACTGGTTCGCCCATCGTATTTGACGATATTGTTTATTTCGGTTCAACAGATCATAATGTTTATGCTCTGTCCGCATAAAAGGAGTTCACGTGGCTGATTTTTTTCGAAAACTAATTGGTTCAAAGGAAGAACCCGCAAAACAGAAACAGTCCAATGCGGCCATCACTGCCCCGCTTTCAGATCATCAGATCAATGCCATAACCACAAACCAGAATTTTACCTATGAGATTAAACAACTGGTTGCTGCTGTGGGGCAGTCTGTTGGGAAACAGCGTGAACATAATGAAGATAGCGTGCTTGCGCTGACATCCACTGTCTCAGGAAGCGCCGATAATGTTCCCTTCGGATTATATATTGTGGCAGATGGAATGGGGGGGCATCAGTTTGGAGAAGTGGCCAGCAATGCCGCCATTCGAATCATGGCCGGTAATATCACTAAGAAATTTCATTCCTATTTATACAACCTGCCCACCCAGAGCCTTCAGATTTCTTTGCAGGAAGTGATGGAGTCTTCCGTTATGGAGGCTCATCAATACGTTCAGCGCGAAGCGCCAGGCAGCGGCACGACCCTGACGGCCGCTCTAGTGTTGGGTCAACAGATGACCATTGCACATGTGGGCGACAGCCGCGCTTATTCCATTCACCCGGATGGAAGTATTGTGCCGATCACTCGCGACCATTCACTGGTCAAGCGACTGGAGGAGCTCGGACACCTCAACAAGTATGAAGCCGAAAACTTTCCTCATCGCAATGTTTTGATCCGCGCCTTGGGTCAGGGAGAATCTCTGGAAGCTGATATATTTACCGTTCCATTTCCGAATAACGGCCATCTGATGATCTGTAGTGATGGTCTTTGGGGTGTGATCAGCGAGAGCGACATCTTCCGCATCATCAGCCAGGCGCCGACCTTGCATCGCGCCTGTGGTAATTTGGTTGAAGCTGCCAACGCAGCCGGTGGACCCGATAATATATCAGTCATCCTCGCACAGTTGATTGGATAATCATGCCGTCTCGTAAGCCCGATTATTACGAAATTTTGGGTGTCTTCCGTGATGCATCCCAGGAGGATATTAAACGCGCTTACCTTGATTCGGCACAGCGCCTGCACCCTGATAAGAATGTAGCTGCTGGTGAGACCGAGCTATTTCTTGAAATTCAGCTGGCCTATGAAGTGCTCTCAAACCCAAAGCGTCGTAATTTATACGATGCAACCCTGCCCCCTGAAATTGAAGAGAGCAGCGTCATAAAACATGAAGTAAGTTTCAGCCGCACCAACCTTGTGCAGTTGAATGAACCGCAATTGGTTTATGCCCTTCTTGAGGTTGGTCCACGTGACCAAAAGGAAAAGCTTCCCTCCGCCCCCCTTAATATCTGCCTAATTTTGGATCGTTCCACATCCATGCAGGGAGACAAACTCGATTTTGTAAAAGCCACGGCCATTCATTTGTTGCGCAATTTGCGCCAGGAAGATGTATTGAGTGTGGTGGCTTTTAGTGATCGTGCTGAAGTGATTGTCCCCGCGGCGCTCAATCTCGAAAAAAAGAAACACGAAGGGAGCATTCAAATGATGCAGGCTTCCGGCGCGACCGAGATCTATAAAGGGTTGCAGGCGGGGATTAAAGAAATTCGCCGCACTTTGGATCCCTCGCGGGTTAACCATATTATTTTACTAACGGATGGACAGACCTATGGTGATGAAAAGGCATGCTTGAAACTTGCCGAAGATGCCGCTGCTCAACATATTGGCATCACCGCCATGGGCATTGGACATGAGTGGAATGACATCTTTTTGGATGCACTTGCAGGGAAAACAGGCGGTTCGTCGGCTTACATCTCAAAACCAAGCGATATTGAACGACTGCTGACGGACAAATTTAAGGCGCTGGCCAAATCTTTTGCAGATGAGGTCCTCCTTGAATATAAGCAGCAGAAACATATCAAGATAAATTATGGGTTTCGACTACAACCAGAAGGCGGGTTCATTGAGGTCGAATCTCCCATCCACCTCGGACCTATTTTACAGGATACAGCATTGCATATATTATTTGAATTTCTTGTCAGCCCACAAGCGCTGGATGGAGATGTGCTGAAATTACTGGATGGTTCATTGAAAACCTCAATCATGGCCAGACCCAGACCCGTCCCTCCAATTCGTTTAAAACTGACCCTCGATATTAAACAAAACCCATCAGAGGAAGAGCCTCCCTCCCGAATCTTGAATGCCCTCTCGCACCTCAATTTATATCGCATGCAGGAGCGTGCCCAGGCGGCGGCGGAAGCGGATCAATTTGATGTGGCAGCGCGTTACCTGCAAAATCTTGCCACACACCTGCTATCGCAGGGTGAACATTCCCTGTCAAAGACAGCATTGTTCGAAGCCAAACATTTGGAAACAAAGCATACCTGGAGTCTTGCAGGCCACAAGGATATAAAATATAGTACCCGGGCATTATTATTAAGCGGGGACAAGGAGAAGGCAGAATGATCGTTTGTTCCAACTGCCAACATGACAATCTGACAGGAGCCATGTTTTGCGCAGAGTGTGGCGCAAGTTTTGCGGGTGTTCATTCTCTGATAAAGCAATCGCTCGGCCCAGAAAAATATCAATCAGTCTCTAAAAAATCCTCTGATGATCCATCTCAGAAGTTTAGCGGCGGAGAAACCTGGGGGAGTCTTCACCTGGTAGATACAGGGCAGATTTTTCCGCTATCACAGCGAAATGAATTTACGATGGGACGCATCAGCAAAGGCCAGTCCATCAGGCCAGACATCGACTTTTCACCTTATCAAGGCTATGACGCTGGCGTATCGCGTATGCACGCAGTCATCAAGAGAGATGGCGACCGCATTATCTTAAAGGACCTTGGTTCATCCAACGGCACGTACTGGAATGGCGCACGGCTTTCCCCAAATGTTGAGCAAATCATCCATCATCGCGATATGGTTGCGCTCGGAAAAATGAAAATACAAATCATGGTAAAAAAATAATAAGGAAAGTGAGCAGAACATGACCTATTCGATTATTTTACATATTTCGGGTGAAGCCTCGGTGGCAGGAGAATTGGCTGAACTGCCCAACCCTACGGACAATTTCATCGTCGTAATGAACCCGCGCCAAAAGGATGGCAAGGATCTGCATTATATTGAAAGCAATGTCGTCAAGGTGATCTGGCCCATCAATAAGATAAATTTTATTGAGATCCTGGAAAATGCAGAAGAAGAAAAGATCATTGGATTCGTAAGGGAGTAATATGCCTGATTCTTTGGAACGCCGCCGCATTCTCGTAGTGGATGATGAAGAGCGCATGGTACGCTTCATTCGGATGAACCTGGAACATGACGGGTTTCAGGTCAGCGAAGCGTTTAATGGCAAGCAAGCCATTCAAAAAATGCGTGATGTCACACCAGATATCATCCTGCTGGACGTGATGATGCCTGATTTGGATGGCTTCGAAGTACTCGAAACTGTGCGCGAGTTCAGCAATGTGCCTGTCATCATGCTGACCGCCAAAGGCGAGGAAGATGACCGGGTGCGCGGACTTGAACACGGGGCGGATGATTACATTACCAAGCCATTCAGCCCGCGCGAGCTCGTCAGCCGTATCAAAGCCGTCCTGCGCCGCACCGAGGGAGTCAGCGGTTCGATGCACGGTTTGCTTGAAATTGACAAACGCCTCAAAATTGATTTTGACCGCCGCGAAATTTGGCTCGAAGGCAAACTTGTTAAATTACGCCCAACCGAATACCGCCTGCTCTTCCACCTGGTACAAA
>DATEDD010000225.1:0-4461 GCA_035286565.1 Anaerolineales bacterium | reverse complement strand
GGCTGGCATGTCCGCATACCCGATTATGCTGGCATTTGCCCAAAACGTCTGGCACTACTACGCACTCTCTTTCCTCGGCGGGTTTTTATTCGCAATGGTCCACGGCGCATACGCCAACTACATGCTCGAAAACATCCCGCCAGACGACCGCCCCGCGCACCTTGCATGGTACATCATCATCTTCAACCTGGCTGTCCTGGTCAGTTCCATCATGGGCCCGCTTATTGCTGATGTGATCGGGCTGGTTTCAGCTCTCATCATCTTTGGATTGCTGCGCATCGTCGCAGGCTTCGTGCTGCTCAAATGGGGATAGAAAAAACTTTTCAAACACAAAGGGCACGAAGTACACCAAGGTGGGTTGAGTGATGGTTGTGGTTCTTCGTTTTAGATCATCACGAATGATGGTCGAGAAGAAATCATCACGTTGCGCCACACATTAAACCTTCGTGCCCTTTGTGTCCTTCGTGTTTAAGCATTTTTATAATTCATGCTGCAAAGTGCTGTAAAAATAACCGAGACTAAAAGTATGATTTTTACTCGTAATTTCATTTAGCAAGTTTACAGAGTGCCGCACGCATGTCTGACATGCGTAACTAAACCGTAATTATGATTTTTACATATAAATTCTACCGATGAGTTTAGTAAATTGTGCAACAAGCGGTAGTAATTTATGCGATAAGCGGTAAAATCATCCCGTGACTGAAAACATAAAAGTACTCGCAACCAATCGCAAAGCCAGCTTCGAATACTTCCTCATGGAAAAATTCGAGGCCGGACTTGTCCTGCATGGGTCAGAGATCAAATCCATCCGAGCCGGCCAGGTCAGCATACAGGAAGCCTACGTGGATGTGCAAAACGGAGAGGATGCCTGGCTCGTGGAAGCTCACATCGCGCCATACGAACAAGCGGGAAAATATTTCAACCATGAACCCAAACGAAAACGCCGCCTGCTGCTCCATAAAAAACAGATCCGCGAACTGTGGAACAATGTCCGTATCAAGGGGATGACAGTCGTGCCATTGCGGGTATATCTTAAAGACGGGCGCGCCAAACTCGAGATCGCCCTCGCCAAAGGCAAGAAAGCCTACGACAAGCGAGCCGCAATTGCCAAACGGGATGAAGCCCGAAATCATGAAAGAGCTGTGCGGATCAGGTAATTAGATGGTTGGGAAGTTGGGTTAACACAACTTGATTGGAAGTGTGCAGTCCTTAATTAAACACAGCGACCCTGTTTTCACAGGATCGCTGTTAGTAGCGGGGGCAGGACTTGAACCTGCGACCTTCGGGTTATGAGCCCGACGAGCTGCCACTGCTCCACCCCGCATCGATTAGTTTAGCCCGCCGATGTTACCAAGTAAGCATAAAAAAGTCAAGCAATGTGATAAATGGGTAAACAGAAGATCTAACCTCCCCCGCCAAACTCAATAAGATAGTACCAGGGATTTATAACATTGATTAAGATTTGGTGTATAATGAAAACACCTTAACAAACCCAAACCACATAAAGACCAATCTTGTTAGAAAATATTTTTTGAGACAAGCCTTCTCCAAACCTTCTTATGAAAAATACCGCGCTTCTGGTCATTGAAGTTAAACATACAGAGATCCCTTCTTTTGCCTCCGATTTGCAGAAGAAGGGATTTGATGTACATATCGCTCAAAATGGCAGTAAGGCAGTGGCGTTACTTAAAGATATCAGCCCAAGCCTGGTGATTATCAATGCGCCTTCATTGAGAAGCACTGGCCTGCGTATTTGCCAGTCCGTTCGTGAAAAAGACGCAAAACTCCCCATCATTCTTATTCTTGAAGACGGTAAAGAAGTTAGTAAAGATACCGCAGACGCGGTACTGACATTGCCTTTTACAGTGCAAAAACTTGTCAACCGTATCAAACCGCTTCTGCCTGGTGATGGAAAAAATGTTTTACATGTCGGTCCCATCCGGCTTGACCTTGAAAAACGCCGCGTACGCTGCCTCGGTAAAAGCACAAAACTCACCCCCCGTCTCGTCACCTTGCTGCATCTATTAATGGACAAACATGGCGAAGTAGTGGAGCGCGAACCCCTTTTCAAAAAAGTATGGGAAACAAATTACACCGGCGATACACGCACACTTGACGTGCATATCTCCTGGCTCCGCCGCGCTATTGAACTCGACCCGGTCAATCCAAAATTCCTAAAGACCATTCGCGGCGTCGGCTACCGCTTGGACATATAACTGAAACTGTTTTCCATCGACAGTCACCAATCGGATGCACGCTGCGCGTCCGATTTTTATTTTTGATTCAAAATGGATTTCACCGCTTCGCGCATGACGTTGAGACTGCGCCGCGCTCTTGAACATTTTCCCATCCCAATCAGGGTCCACTTCCCAGAAATCCACATCCAGAGTAGTCTCCAACCTAATCAAACCATCAGAGATATTCGCTTTTATATTCTTTGACTCATATACCACCTCGTTCTTAATGGCAGAATCTCTCTCAAACGAAAAAACAGTTTTTGTATTAGCAAGCCTCGAACGCGCGGTTTGTACTGCCCTGATGGATTCGTCACAGGTGATGAACTTGCGTCCATTTTTAGCCGCCACAAGAGACGTTGTCCCTGAACCGCAGAAAAAATCTGCCACAAGGTCACCCGGATTGGAGGAGGCGCGAATAATCCTTTCCAACAATACTTCTGGTTTTTGTGTAGGATAACCTGTACGTTCATTATGCAAACGAGCCACAACCGGGAAATACCACCAATCTTCCGGCACCTTGCCGCGCTCGAGATCCGGGACTTTGCCAAAGCCCGCTTTACGTGATGATTTAAAGGTCGCAACCGTATTGGGGCTGTATGGTTCACGAACATCATCTGCATTAAATGTATAGTTCTTACTTTTTGCATAAGACAAGATCGTATCGTGCTTGCGATTAAATGCAGTCTTGATCGGAGACGGCCCATGATAAGCCCAAATGATTTCGTTGATGAAAACGCCATCTGCGCCAAAGATTTCATCCAGGATCAAACGGGCATAAGCATCGGCATGCCAGTCCAGATGGAGATAGAGCGTTCCATTTGGTGAAAGCAGGCGAAACATCAACGCAAGACGTTCATACAGAAATTGAAGATATGCATCCAGGTCAGACCAGGCATCGTGATAACCTTCTGCTAATTTCCATTTTTCAGGTTTGCGTGAATCCTCTCCACGTCCCACGCGGGTGGAAAATTTTCGGTTGGTGAAAAAAGGAGGATCAGCATAGATGAGGTCAATGCGCCCTTCATATTCTGGAAGTAACGCCGCCATGATTGAGAGATTTTCCCCGAGGATAATGCGGCCATTGGCATTTGATTTGGGATAGCCAAGTCCCTTCGGATAGAGAATTGAATCTTGAATAAGAGAAGCAGGCGCGGGCGGAGCGAGATGCTTTCCCTTCCAATCGAGTATGGGCATAGCGAAGCGTATCCTTTAGGATTTGGGTTGTCAGATTTTTAAGCGCAGAGTCGCTTAGGGGAAGGAAATCCAAAAAAAAAATTAATAATGGATCTCAACAACAGTACCAAGCCCGCGGATGGCAACTTCATCATTGGTGTGAATTGGCCTTGCCCAGCGGAAGAGCCAGTTGGCATCCTCGCTGCGCATGTTGATACAGCCATGACTCATCGGCGTTCCAAAATTTTCGTGCCAGTACGTGCCATGAAAGGCGTGACCCAACGTAGTGAAGAAGGATGTCCAGGGGACGCCGGGAAGTACATAATTATCTATATCGGCCAGAAAATTTCCGGTGGTTTCACTGCTAAAGTAGCTATACCCCATATGCTTCGCGGGATCTTTTTCCAGAATGAAAAACTTGCCATCCGGCGTGGTGGTTTTGATGCCCGTGCCGCCGGTTGGGTCGCCGGGAACGCCGGAAGAGATCTTTGTCTGGAAAACAAGGTTTCCATATTCATATGCAAACAGCGATTGCGATGAAAGATTGACCTCGATCTTCTTTTGTTCGTAAGGCACATCCGGTGTGATCGGAGCCATTTCCTCCGATGAAAAAACTCGCAAATGGATGGCTGGCACATAATACGATACATTGGAATCCAGTTCATCGAAAATTCGATACCAGGCACCTTTGTAATCCGCCATTTCTGGTCCTGCCTCCAGCGCTTCGACCCAATGAGCGGAACCGTAATATAAAGGAGGCGACAAAGGCTGCCAACCAAATGTTTTGGAAAAACGATATGGAGTCGTGAAAGGGACGGAGACTTCCGTTAATAGTCTTTTGCCTTCGGGGATGGCTCTAGGCGGGGTCTGGTAGATCGTCTTCACACGCTGCAAACGTCCGCGATGAAGGTACCCCCCCCACACCTGATACCAGACCGGGTTATGCGGCGGCTCTTCCGCGGTTACTTCCTCGTAGACATGCACAAGTTCATCGCGGTACCAGGTCAACTCGATGCGGCTTTTATCCGTCGGCTCCTTGCGAACCGGCATC
>DATEDD010000224.1:0-8841 GCA_035286565.1 Anaerolineales bacterium | reverse complement strand
AGCCGTTATGCAAAAGAACGAACGCCGCACGGGCGCTTCGCACATCCACCATGATGGCTGCGCCGCCATCCAGCGCGGCTTTGGCTTCCTCCACCGGGATACACGGAACCGCGGCCTCTGATCCCGGAGGATTGCGGGGTCAACACATACTATAGCTCGCAATACCGATTCACGCGCCTGCAAATAATGGCGAGACTGTCTTCCCAGAACTTACGTGTACGAATATCTATCCCAAAACGAGCCGCCAGGTCGGCCGCGCTGGCTTCCCCGGTGGAGGCAAGCAATGCCTTATAGTCGTCTACAAACTCTGCGCCGCGCTGCTTATAGATGGCGTATAAGCCCGTGCCGAATAACAAACCGAAGGCATACGGGAAATTGTAGAAGGAGATCCCGGTTGAATAATAATGCGGTTTCCAGGTCCACATATATTTCTTGAGATAACGTTCATCGAGCCCATCGCCATACGTTGCCTTTTGGGCGCGTTCCATGATCTCACAGAAATCATCCACTGAAAGCTCGGCCTGTTCGCGGCGCTCGAAGACTTCCTTTTCAAAAAGGTAGCGCGAGTAGATATCAACGATGATCTGTGATGCGTTATTGAGCTGGCCCTCAAGCACAGCCAGTTCCTCGTTCGGTTCTCTCACCTGTGAGAGCACTGCTTCTGTGACGATCGTTTCGCAGAACGTTGAGGCCGTCTCAGCCAGGGTCATTGGCGTAATCTGCTGTAACACGGTCTTGTCGAATTGGAAGGCACATTCGTTATGGAAGGCGTGTCCCAGTTCATGTGCGATGGTTGAAAGCTGGTCCTGCGAACCATCAAAGTTCACGAGGATGCGGCTCTCTTTCACGCCCTGCACTTCCATGCAGAAGCCGCCGCCGCGTTTGCCTTCGCGCATTTCTGCATCGATCCAGTTGTTATTGAAGGCGCGCTCCGAGAAGGCGCGAAGCTCCGGTGAAAACGTATCGAACGCATCAAGGATAAAGTCGCTCGCTTCCTCAAACGTATACCGGGTATCTGCCTTGCCGACCGGGGCATAGATATCCCACCAGGCAAGTTTCTCCTTGCCGATCAATTTTGCCTTGTGATCGAAGTATCTGCGGAACGTCGGGAAGGATGCTTCCATCGCGCCCAGCATGGCTTCGAGCGTTTCCCGGTCGATGCGCGCCTGGTCCAGTGCGGAGTGCAGCGCATCCTTTCTTCCCCGACGCTTGTTCAGCGTTATGACTTCACCTTTCACCCCGTTCATGCATGCCGCCAGAGCCTCTCGGACGCAGTCCCAGGCTTTGTTTTCGGCATCATAGGCACGGTGACGCGTCTTTTCATCCGGATGTGTTCGCAGGTTGATCAGCGCGGGCATGGGCAGCTTTTGGGTCGCGCCGTCCAGTTCAAAGTCCACGGAAAGCTGCGAAGTGATCGTCCCCTGAAGTTTGCCCCAGGCATTGCCTCCGCTCAAGTTGAGCTCCGATGCGAGTCCCTCTTCCGCTTCGCTCATGAGGTACCTGCTTTGTTCAGCGGCTTCCTTCAGCATGAAGGCATGTGCCTGTGCAGATGGATTGTGTTTCAAAGATTCGTCCAGCGCGGGCGCAATCTCCCCGAGCCATGCCTTGAACTGCACGTTGAGTTTATGCATGGGCAGGCTGGCTTGCTCAAACTCGGAGAGGGTTTTCATTGCCAGTTTGTCGCGCGAATCTGTGGTGACATAGGAATGAATAAACGGCACGATGGTGGCAGATAAGGTCCGCGCGCTATTAAAGCGATCCACTACATCGCCAATAATCGAAGCCAGTTCCTGCGGAGCTGTCTCGGCTGTGGCTTTTGTAACAACTTCATCGAAATAGTCCTGCGATTCAGCGACCTGCTTCTTGTAATCGGCCACCACGGCTTTGAATTCGCTGGATTCAAGCGACGGATAGACGTTGGATAGATCCCAACGCGGGGCGGGTATGGTCATAAGTTTCTCCTTGGATGAGGTGATTAAAGTATACCGTATGTGCCGTAAGGGGAATATAACGAATAAGCTGCCTGCGCTGTCCTCGGCGCAGGCATTAATGGCAAGTATGACATTCTCCTCTTTTCATGAAGCAGAGCATATCTACTTTTATTGAATTTTGCATCGAATTTGTCAGGTTTCAGGATGAAGATTTTAATGTATGGCGCAGCGATTGGCGCTACGCTGGAGGTACAAAATTACGATGTATTGAAAGTCTTGATGGACGAATCCTTCGGCTTCGCTTTCTGGCAATCCCAGGGGTACGCGTCCCCACCGGACCTTGCCATTGAGACATTGAGGATAAATTACCTTGGCCCAACCACCCATCTCACCGCCGACCCGGCCAAGGATTTGATTGTCCTGTTGGGTGGCTTCGATCCATACGCGATCATGGGACTTGACCCCGCCAAATCGCAGGCGCTGTTTGTCTCCGGCTGGGGATTGGACGGCCAAGGCGAAGCCATCCTTTACACTACGCGTCTGCCGGATGGCAGCCTGTATTGGGTCCTCATCGCACCAGGCGGTTTCGTACAGCCTTGATACCCAGGTTCAACTAATAGTGGCATCCCCGTCATATTTCTCCCCTCTACCGCTGGGAGAGGGGATAGAGTGCCGCGCTGCGACTGTAAGGAGTGTCGAATCGTGGGGATGAGTGGACACGTTGTTGATTCTAGGGAAGATTGAGGTTATACTTGCTGTAAAATAGAACAAGTGTGCGTGATATGACATTAAGATATTATGACAAATCAAAAATGGTTGTTGACATTTATCATGTTTGCAGTAAAATTACTGTGCGTCTGGGATGAGTCGCCAAGCGTCTCATAGTGAGGCTATCAGCCTCAACCCCAGTCGCTTTTTTATTAACTCGAAAGAGGGCGCTCATGTATCTATGCTACATAGACGAGTCTGGCACATCTGACATCCCTGGAAATACTTCCCACTTCATACTGGCAGGACTATCTGTGCCAATATGGCATTGGAAAGATTGCGACAAGAGCATTGAAGTTATCAAAAGAAGATATGCACTCGGAAATTCGGAAATCCATATCGCATGGATTCTTCGTTCCTATCTTGAACAAACAAAAATAACTGATTTTTACAAACTGGATTACGCACAACGCAGGTCTCAAGTAGAGAGCCTGAGAAAAGCAGAATTGCTGAAATTACAACGGTCGGGAAATTCAAAACTTTATAGGCAAACGAAAAAGAATTATGAAAAAACAAAGAACTATATTCACCTCAGTTATGATGAAAGACAAAAGTTCGTTCTGGAAATCGCTCGTTGCATATCGCAGTGGGGCTTTGCCAGATTGTTTGCAGAATGCATTGACAAAATCTACTTTGACCCTACCCGAACACCGCAGACTGTTGACGAACAATCTTTCGAGCAAATCGTCTCGCGGTTTGAGCAATACCTTCAAATTATGGGAAAAGGCAACCCCGATTCAAATTTTGGCTTGCTCATCCATGATAACAATGAAACGGTAGCAAAGAAACACACCGAGTTGATGAAGCAATTCCATCAAGAAGGGACTTTGTGGACTCGTCTAAAGAGCATTATCGAAACTCCTCTTTTTGTGGACAGTCAATTAACCAGCATGGTTCAGATTGCCGATGTATGCGCTTATGCATTACGCAGGTATCTCGAAAATGGTGAAGAAGAATTATTTGATCTGATTTTCCAAAGAGCCGATAGAAAAGACGGGATCGTCGTTGGCGTCAGGCATTTCACCAAATCTGGATGTTCCTGCAAGATTTGTAGCGCACATAAGAAAGCCGCTCTAGCATCTAGTGCTGAGTCCGCTTGAGCGGACTTTAGCTCGGAGGAGGCGGGATTTATCCTCCGCCGCCCTCTCCCCATTTTCGAGCGGACACGCTGTTGAATTGCCGTGCTAAAACAGGGTAAAATAATGGACAGCATGAAGGAGACAGAAATGAACACCATTCGTGTGGATTTACCGTTTGACCAAATCAAAAAGGCTCTGCGCCAACTACCTCCGAAGGAAAAAATCGCACTCTGGCGTCTCCTGGATGAAGACCTTGACCGCCCCGCAATTGCGCGGCGATTCGCATCCTCTGTCAACTCCATTCGCAAAGCATACGCGCACATTAGTGAAGATGAAGTAATGAAGGACGCCATCAAAGCCACGCGACAGGTTCGCAAAGCGCGCCATGCGAAAAGTCGTTCTTGATACCAATGTGTTGATCAGCGGGGTGATTGCGTCAGGATATTCCGCATCCATTTTGGACGCCGCCCGCCGTGAAGAAATCAAACTGGTTACATCTGCTCATCTACTTGAAGAATTCAGTAACGTGATTTCACGCCGTCACATTGCCCGCAAATATCCCAAAGCCTCCGAAGAAGCCGAAGCCCTGCTGGATTTTCTGCGCGCCTTTGCCATTCTGACATCAGGCATTCCTGGAACAAAACCCGTTAGCCGTGACCGTGACGATGATTTCGTGCTTGCTTGCGCATTGGAAGAATCAGCGGATTGCATTGTCTCAGGCGACCCGCATCTTCTGGATTTGAAAACTTACAAGGACATCCCCATCCTTGCACCAAAAGATTTTGTGGAGAGATACTCGATTAAGTAAATGTGGGCGCGCGGGGCCCATTCCTGAGGCTTCCACGAACTGACGCGGGGCGCTGTGTGGCATACCCCGCCATGCCCGCTCCCTTTTCCAGGCCTGTCCTGAGCGGTGAAGCCGCGCAGTCGAAGGTCGAGCGGACACGTTGTTGATTTCGGGGGGTATAATTAAAGTTATGGAACCCATCCGCTGGACAGTACAAGACCAATACGGTAACAACATTTTTCTGACCCAGGAACGCTGGGAGCATATCATTGACCCAATCAACCACCCTGAAATGGAATTTTACGAAGAAGAATTGAAAGAGACCGTTCAAACAGGCGCTCGCAAACAGGATTCGCTCAATCCACAGAAGTACCGTTACTCGAAAGAATTCGGCAACTTGCCCGCGAATAACACCCACATCGTTGCTATTGTTTTGTTCAGGTTACATGAAAGCGGAATCGGAGAAATTGAAGCAAACAACTTTATCGTCACAGCTTACCAGAAAGAAGTAGGGTAACAAAATGACTCAACCAACCACAAGTTACGACGAAACAAGCGACACCTTATATATGTCATTCGTCCCTGATGTAAAAGCAACAGGGATCGAATTGAACGAGCACATTTTGCTCCGAATTGACAAAGAAAGCCGAAAAGCGATCGGCATTACATTCCTGAACTATTCCATCCTCATCCAAAAAGCGGACTTCGGCCCGCGCAGTTTCCCGCTCACGGGTCTTACCAAGTTGTCTGATGAAACACGCGAAATCGTCATGGGGATATTGGCAAACACGCCTGTCAAAGAGATTTTATCTCTTTCAACTTATACGCCTTCGTTTTCAGAAGCAATCCCCATTACATTACTTCATTTGCCACAACCAGCGTAACAAATAAGACCTGACATGTCTCATCTTTACCGTTGTTAACCATAACAATTGCATGGACATAGGTCACAATCAACCAACCCCTCGCGGAGACATGTCAGGTCTGCCCCCATTTTCGAGCGGACACGTTGTTGATTTTGGAGGAGATTGAGTCTTATTCCGTTTCTGTGCGTTTTATTGGCTAACTGTAAAATTGCAGTGCGAAAGTTGTTGATTTTCAGGAAAATTCATCTTATACTTCTATCAAGCAGTGCTTATTATTAGCATTAAATTCCTACACAATCTAAGAACCTTTTTCCTGCAACAAAGGGATAGTTATATGAGTACATCATCATCTGAAAACATCAAGTATGAATCATTGGAAGAATATGTTAAATTAAACCGATTCAGCGGGATAGGTGTTACTGAAAAAATCCTGGAACATATCCAAAAAACACTACTCAACGATTCCCCAAAGTCATCAGTTGTAATTATACACAGCCCTTACCCACCCTCTTCACAAAATAATCAAGAAGATGTACCAGATGAAGAATTATTAGCAAATTCCGGTTTAGGCGCGGGAAAATCAGACTTGCTATCTATTATCAGTGGGAAATTGAAGTGGGAAATTGAAGGAAGGAGAAAAGCGCATAACAGTATTAGATCTTCTCGAAAACAGGGATACTGCATCGACTATAGATAGTTTCTATGAAGATGTATTTTTAGAGAGGATATACGAGACAGATAAACAGATACTCTACCCTATTTCACAGCAAATTATAGATTGGTTTACTTCAAGTGTGCACGCAAAGGTTGTCAGGGAAAGGGAGTCTAGGGTAGGATAGTAAGTGATTAGCAAAACAACCTACCCGAGGCTCAAGATGAAATATAACATTGAAAAAATAAATCAGATAGGCAAGATGTTGGCGGAAATTGTGGAAGAAGCGTTGGCAGGGGAAAGGAAGGAAGATGTCAGGATAGGGGAGATAGAAATGGAAGTACGAGAAAGCTTGCGAGAAATTGGGCAAAGAACATTGAAATATTATTTGGAGAACGCAGACCTGGAAGCGGAAGCCAAAATAGAATGTACGTGTGGTGGCAAGATGCAATATCAACGGCGACGAGCCGCAACGATATGGTCAGTCTTTGGGAAAATGAGTTATGAAAGAGCGTACTATGCAGGCTGTGGTTGTGGCAAAGGATGTGCAATCATAGATGAACGATATGGAATAGAGCCAGGCAAGGTCACGGCAGGCCTGGCACAATTATTAGCGTTGAGTGGGATAGATAAATCATTTGAAGAAGGGCAAGAATGGCTGAGGGCCTTTTTGTTGTTTGAAGTATCAGAGAACACGATTCGAGCGGAAACGCAGTTTCTGGGAGAACTGCAAAGAAAAGCGGAAGAAGAATTGATCAAAGAAATGCACAATGAGGCCGCGTTGCAAAAACGAGAACAGATGGTTGTTCAGCAGGTGCCAGATCGTCTCTACGGTTCGATTGATGCGGCCAAGGTACGCATCGAACAGCGAGCAAAACAGGGGAAAAAAGCCGAAATGGAAGAAGATTGGCGCGATATGAAGATTGTTTGTTGGTATGAAGGAGAACTGGTCCCCAACAGCCAACGTTCCGTTCGGCAAAAGGAAAAAGCGCAACGGGAAGGAACCGTATTTCGAGCCAAAAACAAGCATTACTCTTGCGACATCGCCGAAGCTGAACAATTTGGAAAACTGCTCTGGGCCAGTGGTTGTTCAGTTTTTGCAGATCGGGTGCAGAAATTGGTTTTTGTCTGTGACGGAGCGACTTGGATCTGGAAGTTGGTTTCTCACTATTATCCGAATGCGGTTCAAATTGTTGATTGGTATCACGCTGAGGAGCGCTTAGAACGGATTGCAGAAGAAGCCTTCTCTGATCTGGGAGAACGTCAGCCTTGGTTGGAAAAAATCACAGAAAATCTTTGGCATGGAAATGTTGAATTCGTTATTGAAGCTTGCCAAAGCCTGTCAAAGAAGTCTAGCCTCGCAAAACAAGCGGTGACCTATTTCAGCAATAACATTGAGCGCATGCGTTATGCTCAATTCCGGGCTGCAGGTTACTTGATCGGAAGTGGTGTCATTGAAAGCGGTTGCAAACAGATTGTATCTCGACGTCTCAAACTCCCTGGCGCTCAATGGAATCTGGATGGCGCCATTTTGACTGCCAAGGCGCGCTGTGTCTGGCTCAGTGGGCGCTGGCAAGATTTGGTATCCAAGCGCTCTCTCTTACCTCTCGCTATCTGACAACCTTTGCGTGCACACTACTTCAAATTTGTCTCGCCTAAGCATATTTATTTCAGTAGCATTGCCTCCACTACTAGGAGTTATATGAGAGGTGCAATCACCTCTGTAACAGTAAAAGTGCAATAAGGTTGGTTACACTTCTAATGCTCAAAAGTGCAATGACCTGGGTTACATATTCTACCCTCAAACAAAAGAGGAGTAGAAATGAACACAAAAGTTGCATTACGCAAAGAAGCCGTGCGTTTGTATTGGCAAGCAGGTTTGTCGAAAGCGGAAATTTCTCGCCAATTGAAAAAGTCTCGTCGTTGGGTAGTCCGTTGGCTTGCGCGCTATGATCATGAGCAAGGAGAAAAAAGCCTGGAAGATCATTCCAGCGCTCCCAAACATAGAAAAGAGGTATATCCGGCAAGAATCAAAAACATGGCTCTCAAATCTCGCAAGGCGCGAAAGGGAATAAAAAAACCCCACCTGACCTACATAAGCATCTGACGCATAACGTCAGACTTCGGTCAGGCAGGGGAGTTTCTATATTCATTATACAACTTTATATAATTTTGTCAAATTTTGTCAATTTCCCTCAAAAAATCCCCGCTTTCCAGAATCCCCTCCAAAATCGCCATCATCGCAGGTGAGTTCACCAACTCCTCCAACCCAAACGACTTCAATCTCGTTTGCGTCGTGCGGACGGACGGCTCAAGAAAGTCGCCAAATGGCAGGGAGGTTCTGAACAACTGGTAATACAGGAAGCGGCGCGCATTGCGTTTGAACTCCGTAGGCACTTCGATCGTTTCAGCCGCTAAAAATTCTTCAAACTTACTTCTTTGCTCATCCACCGTCTGCGGGAAGAACACGGTCGGGCGCGTAGCGTGCGTAAAGCGCGCCTTGCCCGCGCACAGCACCGCCGCGCCCATGATCGCAGCCTCCAGCCCGATGGTCGAGTTATAGACCATCACGAACTTCGAGCGCTGGATCAACTCATAGGAACTCAACGTCTCGTTTGGAGCCACGAAGACCACGTTCGGCTCCTCCTCCGCGCCGCTGGCTTCGACCCAGCCCGCCACCGTCTCGCGGCTGGCTTTGCGCACGCGCAATTCATCGGGGTGCGCGCGGATCACAAACAAGGTCTCAGGGTGTGAGCAA
>DATEDD010000223.1:0-3654 GCA_035286565.1 Anaerolineales bacterium | reverse complement strand
ATGGGGTATTTCAAACATGGGCGAGGGGTTTATCCAACGGTCCGCCAAAGCAAAAACAACATGGTTTACCACATCGCTCATCACAATCGCACCCAGGCACATTTCACACGGCTCAAGAGTAGTGTAGATGACTGCGTTGTCATGCGGATAATCGTAGAGGTTTGTGGCTGTTTCTAACAGCGCATTCAACTCAGCATGAGCAAGGCGATTATGTTTTTTCAGGTGTTCCGCGCGTCCGCGTCCAACAATCCTTTCATTGTGGATGATTACAGCGCCAATCGGACGTTCTCCAGACTGCGCGGCGAATGCTGCCTCTTTAAGCGCCTCACGCATATAAAAGATATGATTAAGCGAGTTGAAATCAAAAGTCATATATAAAACCTTAACATCTGCCTGACGAACTTACCAACTCGTTACTCGCCTCTCATTTTTCGTTACTTATTACTGGCTATTCCGCATCGACTCTACGGCTTCATATAAACCATCCGCCAAAGTGACCTGTGGTTTGAAGCCGAGGGTGTCCACGATCTTCTTCGGTGAACCGATGGAACGGTAAATATCCCCTAAGCGCGGTTCAGCATGGATGTGTTTGGGGGCGTTGGGGAAAAATTCGTAGAGAATGTCAATCAGGTCAAGCAGGCGCGTTTCGATGCCAGTGCAGACGTTGAAGATTTGACCGGGCGCGGCGGGGTGCTGTGAGGCGAGCAAGTTGGCTTGGACAACATCGCGCACGTTGATCAGGTCACGGCTTTGACCTCCGTCGCCGAATATGGTGATGGGTTTGTTATCCAGCATACGGTGGATGAAGATCGGCACAGCGGCGGCATACATCGAGTCGGGTCGCTGGCGCGGGCCGTAGACGTTGAAATAGCGCAGCGCAACAACTTCCAATCCGAATTGATGGGTGAATAATTCAGCGTACATTTCAGCCACTCGTTTGGAGACAGCGTAAGGCGATAGCTGGCGAAGCGGGGTTTCTTCCGCGAGAGGCATGGAATCCGAGTCGCCATAGACTGCAGCGCTGGACGCGATCACAACCCGCCTGACACCTGCCTTGCGTGCCGCGTCAAACAATATGGACGTGCCGGTAATATTGACATCAAAACATTCCTGCGGCTTTTCCATTGATTCGGGAACGGAGACAAACGCCGCTTCATGGAAGATAATCTCCACGCCTTTTATAGCTTGTGCAACTTTGGACACATCACGCAGGTCGCCTTCAAGAATTTCAACCTCCAGGTCTTTCAAATTCTCGCGCTTACCCGAGGAGAAATTATCCAATATTCTAACCTGGCCGCCTTGTTGCAGAAGTGTACGCGCGATATGAGATCCAATAAACCCTGCGCCGCCTGTCACCAAATATTTCATTTATCTACCTGTCCTTCTTAAGACAGTGCCAATCGTACGCAGGATAATATTGAAATCCAGACTAATGGTACGATGCTTAATATAATACAGGTCGTACTCAAGTTTTACAATGGTCTCCCGTACGTTGGCAACATATCCATAATTGATCTGCGCCCATCCTGTGAGACCGGGTTTTACAAGCAGACGCGCACGGTAAAACGGAATTCGCTTTTGAAAATCCGCCACCAATTCTGGGCGTTCAGCGCGCGGACCGACCATGCTGATCTCCCCGCGCAAGACACTCAAAAACTGGGGAGTTTCATCCAGGCGTGTCCGCCGCAGAAAATTTCCGACTCGGGTCACACGCGGGTCGTTCTCTTCGGCCATTTTAACTATGCCATCCTCTTCTGCATCTTGCTTCATGGTGCGGAACTTAAAAATTCTAAAGACTTTACCTCCCTTACCAAGGCGGGTCTGGGAATAGAAGATTGGGAAGCCGCTTTCCAAAAGGATGGCAAGCGATACGAATGGGAAGACAAATGCGAATATCAGGCATCCAAAAACGGCGCCTAAAACATCCATCAATCTCTTGGAAAGTTCATACGTGCCGCTGACACGCACTTGATCCACAAATGAGCGGATAACCCAGTCTGATTCAAGGTGTTCGACAGGCACGCGCTGGGTCAGTTCTTCATACATGATTGGCATTCGCGTTACTTCCAATCCTCTCTCCTGTGCATCCAATATCGTCTGAAAAGTTTCACCTTTGATCTCGCCATTGATTGCGACGACAATATCAGAAATATTCATGTCGTCAATAATATCCAATAACTTCTCGCTTGAGCCAAATACTCTGAAGCCCTGGATCAGTTTTCCCTGTTTGCGAGGATCGTCGTCAATATATCCCATTAAATTAAATGGCGGCGGATTTAGTTTACTGTATATGCCTGCGAGCGAATGGCCAGCCTTGCCCGCGCCCACGATCAGTACGCGGCGCATTAACCCTGATGAGGTATAGAGTCGAATATAGATGGCGCGCCAGCCCAGGGTTAAGATCGAGGCGATGACAAGGAATGCGCCAACTGCAATACGCGGGAGAGAGTTCGGGTCGAGATTGATCGTAAAGAGCAGTGAATACACCAACAAACCAACGATCGGCGCCACTGCAATTCCGCGCAGGGTCTTCTTCCAATTTGCCGCGGAGTGCGGGTCGTATGATTCCACCATTAACAAAAGCCAGACAAGAGGAAGCAGGTAAAACCAAAATGGAACTTCGATTGTTATCAGGCGTTCGGCTCGGCCTGGCGTCATCCCGCTTTCGATCAATTTATAAAGAGAATACTGATACCAAAAATAAATTGCGCCGCCCATGGCGCTGACAGATGCAATAAAGTCTCCCACCATCAAGATGGAACGCTGCTCACTTGGTCTTAAACGTAAGGAAGGACGATGGATATCAGCCATTTTTATTAAACAAATTTATGATGACGCTCCACAAAAAACCCGCACCCCAGGCTAAATGCATGGTTGAGATCGCAAGCGGCAACCCCCAAAAAAGAAAACCTTTCCGTTTTTCAATTGCCAGTTTCAAACCAGCCAAACTCAGCGAAGAAAAATAAATGAATATCTGCGCCGCGAGTACGGACCGTATCAATACAAACCGGAAGGATAACACAATCAAGGCACTCAGACTGAGCACGAAGACAGGCGGTAAAGCCTGCCGCCAGCGCAAAGTGTGCGGATAACGCCTGAGCATTTTAAATTTCCAAAAACCATAACGCCAGTACTGGAGCGCAAGTTTTCCAAATGTACTGCGTGAAAAATAAACACAGCGAATGGAAGGCTCCAACCAGACCGTTCCCCCTGATTCACGTACGCGTACATTGAATTCATAATCTTCATTCACAAGCATGGTTTCATCAAAGCCGCCGATCTTATCAATCAACGCACGCCGGAAGGAACCAAATGGGACTGTGTCCACTGTGCCTGCTTTTGCATTGAGGCGATACAGCGCGTCCCCCACACCCAAGGGATGCGCCGCCGCAAATGAAATCGATTCAGCCACCCAGGTTTCAGCGCCCGCACGGATCTCCCACACACCGCCCACGTTATCCCCTTTACCTGATTGATGAGCCGAGACGCAGCGCTCCACATATTCCGGGATCGGCATGGAATGCGCATCCAAACGGATTATGATCTCGCCTCTCGACTCACGAATGGCCTGATTCAGCCCCGAGGGAATTGTCCGCGCCGAATTCTCCACCACACGCACCGCCAAATCCACATGTTCTTTTTGAAACGCAGCGA
>DATEDD010000222.1:0-4231 GCA_035286565.1 Anaerolineales bacterium | reverse complement strand
CATGTGGGCAAGCGCAGGCAATGAAATGGTCAACATCATCTTTGGCGTTTGGCTGGAAGACTCTTTTGGATTAAAGATCCTTGCGCTTGCGGGCGCCTCTGCGGTGATCGGCCTCTCTGAATTAAGCGGGGAAGGGTTGGTTGCCTTTACAACAGACAGGCTTGGAAAACCGCTCGCACTGACCATCGGGCTGGCCGGCAACGCGTTGGCTTCGATCCTGCTCCCGATCATTGGGCAAACACAAGCGGGTGCGCTGGTTGGGTTGTTCCTGTTTTACATCACCTTTGAGTATGTGATGGTCAGCCACATTCCATTGATGACAGAACTTGTCCCTTCAGCGCGGGCTACGATGCTTTCCATGAATGTCACGGGCCATGCAGTCGGGCGCGCACTTGGAGCATTATTGGCGGCATTTATCTACCAGCAGTTTGGTTTTACCTTCGTGGCGTTAATTGCCGTGATCTTTAATGTGGCGGGACTTTTGGCTTTGCGAAGATTGCAAAAAGGATAACCATCATAATTTTCCTGGGGGTTGTTGCAAATTTTTATCTGCCGAACCGCGCACAATCAATTTTTAAAAATAAAAAAGCCGTGTCTCAGGACACGGCTTTTTTATATAGGGTTTTGATATTAGATACCACTGAGGCTGTCGTTGATGGTGCTGAAGACGCCACCGATGATCGGGCCGAGGATCATCAAGGCCGCAATAACTACAATGGCAACTAAAACAAGAATCAGCGCATACTCAACAAGACCCTGGCCTTTTTCTTTGGGTGAAAATAACATGGGATAGGTTCTCCTTTCTTTTGGATTTTCCAGGAAAGGCATCCTAGAATTGCCTTTATTGTACTTCTCCCGCTAAAAAAAGCAAGTACAAAAACGACATTTCCCTTAACAATTATGTTAGCCTTATAGGAACGTTAACATAAAACTAAAACTACTGCTAGAAACTGGATAGGCTGTTGTTGAGATTGCTGAAGACATTGCCGATCATCGGTCCCAGGATCATCAAAGCGGCAAAAACTACGATAACAACTAAAACAAGAATTAGAGCATACTCAACAAGACCCTGGCCTTTTTCTTGGGCTGAAAATAACATGGGATGGTTTCTCCTTTCTTTCGGATTTCCCAGGAAGGCCTCCAAGGATTGATTTTATTGTACATTGATAGTGGGAAAAAGCAAGCGCCGGGTTTTCAATCCTAACAGAATTGTGATGTGTCCCTCAAGAAAAGGATCGCGATTAAGTATTTTTATGAAAAAGAATATAAATGAAACACACTCCCTTCCCGTACCTTTTCTGTGGTTAAATTACATCCTTAGGACTTACGCAAAACGGTTTAAAACCAAAATTTTTAGCGCGAAGTTGGCGTTCTATTACACCACCGGGCGCATTAAACTCCTTTGGCGTGCGCCATAGGCAGATGAAATCATTATTGTTTAAGTCCTGAATAATGATCAATCATATAGAATTGATGATAAACATGCTTATACACTCTGCTTCCCAGCTTCTTACCCTTGCAAACGGCCCCCAACGCGGAAAAACGCTTGGTACGCTTGGCATTGTTGAGGACGGCGCAATTGTTGTCCGCGATGAGAAAATCGTTGCAGTCGGCACAACAGACGAACTCAGGAATGCCTACCCGGATGAACCAATCCTGGATGCGGGTCATTGCGTGCTGATGCCCGGCTTCGTGGATCCGCACACGCATCTCGTTTGGGCTGGTGACCGCGCCAATGAATTCGAGATGAAAATGGGCGGCATGGCCTATCTAGATATTCTCGCGGCCGGCGGCGGAATTATTTCAACCGTCAAAGCCACGCGCAATGCAAGCATGGAGACCCTCATCGCTCAGACCCGCCCACGCATTCTTCGCATGTTCGTGCATGGCACAACCACCGCCGAGGCGAAGACTGGATATGGATTACAAACATCCACTGAATTGCTTTTACTCAAAGCCTTGCTGGCTCTCGATGATGAAAGTCCGCTTGATCTTGTCACCACCTTCCTCGGCGCACACGCCATTCCTCCCGAATTCAAGGACAACCCGCAAGGCTATACCGACGAAGTAACTAACACGATGTTGCCCATGCTAAAAGAATGGTGGGGGACTCATGCCCCGCGCCTGCCTCTGCCTTTTGTGGATGTCTTCTGCGAAACGAATGCATTTTCCCTTGAACGGTCGCGTCAGATCCTGACCCAGGCCGGGTCGCTGGGATTCCCGCTCAAGATCCACGCGGACGAATTTGCCAACCTCGGCGGCGCCGCTCTCGCGGCAGAGTTGGGAGCCGCATCCGCCGACCACCTTGTTGTCACCTCTGATGCGGATATTGCTGCGCTCGGGAAGTCAGATACAGTTGCAGTCGCCCTGCCATGCACGCCATTCGGTCTGGCTGAACGTCATTACACACCCGCAAAGAAATTTATCGAAGCAAATGCCATGCTTGCCCTCGCCACAGACTGTAATCCCGGCACATCCTGGAATGAGTCGATGCAGTTTGCGATTGCGCTCGCATGTCGTTACATGAAATTGACTCCCGCACAAGCCATCGCCGCCGCAACGATCAACGCCGCGCATGCCATCCGCAGGTCCGACACGATCGGTTCTTTGGAAGTCGGAAAACAAGCGGACATGCTCATCCTATCCGTATCAGATTACCGTCAAGTTGGCTATCGCTATGGAACAAACCTGGTAAAACAAGTCATCAAACGCGGGCATGTTTATTCAGTGGATGTGGGGTATTACAGAACCGCGTAAAACTTTTTCACCGCGAAGAGGCGAAGGGCGCGAAGATTCTTTTTAAAGAAAGGAAGAAGAAATGATAGACATTGAGGCGATTGCTACAGATGTCGTTGATTGTGCGATTAAGGTACATAAGGCACTGGGACCTGGTTTGCTTGAATCCACTTACCAGCATTGTCATGCTTATGAACTTTGTAAACGTGGTTGGGATGCGAAAATCGAGGTAAAACTTCCCATCCTTTACGAAGATCAAAAAATTGACTCTGGCTACCGCATTGACACTCTTATAAACGGTCTCGTCATCGTTGAGAACAAATCTGTGGAATCCCTTCATCCCATCCACCAAGCCCAACTTTTGACTTACTTGAAATTGAGCGGGTGCAAGCTTGGTTTTCTTCTAAATTGGAATGTCAAATTGATGAAAAATGGAATTAGGCGCGTGGTTCACAATCTTGAAGGCAATACACCCTACCCAAGAAAATAAAAAACTTGATTCAGTCCGGGAACGAACCTTATTGAGCAAGACCTTCGCGAACCATTAATTTTCCTTCGCGCTCTTCGTACCTTCGCGGTAAAATTTATTAAAGGAGGTTTTAATGCAAATAGACCTTATTGGCGTGCCCATAGACCTCGGCGCGGATCGCCGCGGCGTGGACATGGGACCCAGCGCCATTCGCTATTCACATCTACAACAGAAGCTTGAAGAACTTGGGTATACCGTACAGGACGAAGGCAATGTGGAAGTTCCCATTGCCGAAATGTGCAAAATTACCAACCCCAAATTGAAATATATTGATTGCATCATCCCCATGTCGCGGCGCGTAGCGGGCGCCGTCTCCACATCCATGCAGGCAGGTCACTTCCCGCTCGTCATTGGCGGCGACCACAGCCTGTCCATTGGATCGGTGCGCGGCGCGGCGCGCAACCGCAAGCTCGGTGTGATCTGGATTGACGCGCACGCCGATTTCAACACCGCCGAAACAACACCCTCGGGAAATATTCATGGCATGTCGCTTGCCATCCTCTGCGGGCTTGGTGATAAAAGCCTGGTGCAATTGTGGGATGAAACCATCCCTGTGATCGATCCGCGCAAGATTGCCATCATCGGCGCACGCGATCTTGACGCTGGCGAAAAAGCCAATTTGCGCAATGCAGGCGCGATGGTAATGAGCATGGAACAGGTTGACCGTTACGGCATGGTCACTGTTGTTGAAAAGGCGATTGAGCATGTCACTCGCGATACCGATGGCATGTATCTTTCACTTGACCTCGACGCCCTTGACCCGCGCCATGCACCCGGTGTGGGAACCCCCGTCCCGGCAGGGTTAACCGAACGCGAAGCACACCTTGCTTGTGAACTTATTGCGGAAACTGGAAAACTGGTCGGCATGGATGTGGTGGAAGTCAACCCGATCCTGGATGTGCAAAATCAAACCGCCAAACTGGCCGTTGAGTTTGCCCTGACTGCTCTTGGCCGCCGCATTTGGAA
>DATEDD010000221.1:0-2821 GCA_035286565.1 Anaerolineales bacterium | reverse complement strand
ACTCACGAATCGCAAAAGTCCCGCGTCTGTGATGGTCAAGTCCCACATTAAAAACTGGAAAGTGGAAATTGGCTTACCGGGAATGGAAAATAAAACTGTGATCGCGACCAGCGCAAATGGCAGGGCAATAATGGAGCGTTTGAACGTGTATCCAATCCCCAACTGCGAAAGTAAATTTGCAGCGATCAAAAATATCCAGGCGGAAACAAAGGAAAACCATGCGGCATCAGGCAGCAAGGCATTTGAGACGATGTAAATAACCGTCACGAGAACCTTCACACGCGGGTCAAGGCCGTGAAGAAAACTCGATTTTTCATGATAACGGTCGAATGCGTCAAAGTGCATATTAATCCATTGTATGAAGATATTACGCTTTCGCCCTCATGCCGCGCCCGATTAATACAACGATCGCGCCAACGACGAATATACCGATCACACCAGCCACAATGGTGGAAAGCGCAGTTTCGCCGAGAAATGGAAGGGTGTAATCAGGGATGATTTGGTATGATGCGTCCAGACCTGCGTCAATGAAGCCCATGTTAATCGCGACACGTTCCAAGCCATCGGGGTCGCCGGAGGCGAGAGGGGAGATCAATACAACAGCAAGCGCGATCAATCCGCCAGCCAGAATCCAGCCGCGTCCGCCTTTGGCAGATTCGGAACCTTCGCCAAGCAGGTCGGGGCGGGCTTGCAAGATAAAGGATAACGCCGCAACTGTGATGAGCGCTTCTCCCAAACCGATCAATGCGTGAACACCAAGCATGGCAGGAATGACGATACCCAATTGAGAAGTTCCGCTCAGCCAAAGTTGCAATGCAGTGAACAACGCGCCCGCCATGACAGACAACCACGCGGCAACTCCAGCCACAGAAAGTTTGACCACCTTGGATTGACCAGCGGCGCTGCGATACAATCCATAACCAATTGCAGCGGTAACCAAGCCCATGTTTAGGATATTGGCTCCCATCACGAGCAATCCGCCGTCCTGGAAGAGCAGTCCTTGCACAGCCACAACTGCAGTCATGACAAGCATCCCTGCCCAGGGACCAAGTACGATTGCGGCCATTGCGCCGCCAAGCAAGTGACCGGAAGTGCCGCCCGCAACAGGGAAGTTGATCATCTGCGCGGAAAAGATGAAGGCCGCCATCACGCCCATGAGTGGCACTTGTTTTTCGCCAAGCGCTTTATTCGTTTTGGAAATGGCAAAGCCAAGGGTGATGATCGTGATCACCCAACAGATGATGGACACCATAATACTAAGGAATCCGTCGGGGATGTGAAGAGGGGCAGGTGAAAAGTGCATGTTATTCTCCTTTTTGACAATCGGGACATAGACCGAAAAATGTGACGTGGCTACCGATCAGACGATAGCCGCTTACTGACTCTAATTGACGGTAAAGTTTTTCCAGTAAAGAGTGCTGCACCTCCATTTCATTTCCACAGTTTCGACATTTCAAATGATGGTGTTTATGACGTGCAATTTCATAGGCAAGATGTCCATTGCCCATGTGAGCGGGACGCGCCAGCCCATTCTCTGCGAGGAATTCCAGCGTGCGGTAGACGGTGGGTTCAGTCAGGCCGTCCAACTCCCTGGATGCTTTTTGGTAAACTTGAGCGGGTGTAAGGTGCTTTCCGGAATGGTGTAAAACATGCAAAATCGCCAGTCTTTGCGGTGTCATGCGGTAGCCGCGAGAGCGGAGTTCGGGAGCGTAATCAGCAGAACAAGTCATAGGTCTCCTTATTGCAACTTTTTGCAATAGTATAGTTTATAGTGTAGCACAGAGGGGGATTTCTTACATTAATGACGAAAGACCGCAGACGACGGACAATTAGCTGTCATCTACGGTCTATGGTCTACCGACCGTTGTCTACGATCTACGGCTCCCAGACATAATGAGCGAGCGCAGTAATGTAAAGTTTGCCTTCGAAAGGTGACATCCCCACGGCCCAAGTCTGCCAGTCCAAGCTGCCGTATGGATCTGTGCCGGAAAAATGCACGGAATAATAGTTCATATTGGGGTACGGCCATTCAGGGAGATAAGTTGCTCCGCCAACCACGAGTTGATTACAAGCAATCACAGCATTGGGTGTGAATACTTGTTGCAGTGATGGCAGGATGATATCCTTGAATGCGCCCAGGGTAGGTGCACCACTGCCGAAAGACAAGCCCCAGTCTGCCTGATAAGAGGATTCAAAGACAAATTTGGCATGTTCGATATCGTAATTGATCACATTGCCGCCGCGGTAATAACGCACGTCCATTCCAGAGGCTGGCGAGACTAGCGATGCAAGTAAGATCCCATCCTTTGTCTGGATGGCATTCCGCAGGGATGTAATCAGTTCAGTCCCACGCGGGTCATTACAAAAAGAGGGTGCGCTTGTCGGTGCAGGAACAGGAGTCTGCGTCAGGACCGGGATGGCAGTAAATGTTGGGGATGCGATCAAGGCCGGCGAGGGAGTAGCAAACGGCAGGGCGGTGGGAGGCGGAGGCGCGTCCACAGGAATGGAACAGCTTGCGAGAGTCAATATTATCAACATCAAAAATATTTTTTTCATTCTTCTTCCCTTCAACAAAAAAACTGGTGAATGATTTTCGTCCGTCCGTTGTATTGTAATCGTCAACCACTGTGATTCTTCTCGATCAAAATTTGTCTATTTCATTTCTGATTCACCGAAAACGATCACGACAATATGCTGATTCAGGAATTTCGGCGCTGCCCCATCAGCAGAAGTGACCTGCCCTAATGTATAACCGCCTGCAACGGGAATATTTTCTCCCAGAATTTCCTGTACGGCGGCAATCTCTGCCCCGGGTTGGGCT
>DATEDD010000220.1:0-4588 GCA_035286565.1 Anaerolineales bacterium | reverse complement strand
ATAGAGAAATAGGATACCAGCCGGTAAGACAGGAAAATCCCCACGACAATCGCTCCAATACCTGAATTCACAATGACCAACAAGGAATTTTTGACGAGTTGAGGGGAACGGGAAAGATCCAAATACACATGTCTCAACTGGTTATAAGCCGCGGGCACAGTCAGAAGCATGCCGATCAGCGCCACACCAATGATAGCGATCGATAATTTCACCCATATCCGCATTCCTTTTAAGCCAGTCAACTGTGTTTCGAACTGTTTGGGCAGCAAAACTTGGATCACAGGCTTGAAGAATTGATCGAGTACCAGAATTCCTGCGATAAGGTTCACCAGGCCGGCTGCGATCGCCGCCAGACTTAGTTGAATGAGTTGCTCATTGCTGAGATGCAGACTGAAATATCCAAATACTAATGTGGGCAGCAGGACCAAAATAATGAGCCCCGCGAATTCGAACAGGATATAAACATTAACTCCGGTATTCGCTTGCTTCCAGGCACGTTCTTCTTGCGTTGGGTCGATATTGACTGCCCCGGGTTGGCCAATTTGCGAAAGACGGAATAATATATCTTTATTAAATAGATAAAACTGTCCAAATCCTACGGCATTTCTGAGCAACACAGCTATGCTGCCGAACACCAACAGGCTTATGCCCATGTCTTTGCTTAATACAGCATTTTGCTGGGCGGGCATCGCGGTTAACATAATTAACAACGGGGTATTGACGATTTGCATGAACAAAAGCATTAGGATTGGATACCACCCGCCTGTACGATATAGAAGTTTCTCAAAGAATGAAGGAGAACTTATTTCGTTCATTTTTATCCTTGTGTGTTCGGAGAATCCAATAAAACACATGGTGTAAACGGGTGAAATCTCAAACAGTAACCGGCGGATGCGGCCCAGCGGGAAAAAGGTGAGTACTTGGAATAAAATTTTACCTTAAGTGTTCGGCATGGTCCGTTGTGCCTATAGTTTTCTTAGAGATTTATCCTCCAGTTGGATGCGTTGGGCGTTGTGAACGATACGGTTAAGGGTAGCATCCATCAGGCTAGGGTGGGGATGCGCATGTTCAGGTCAGGGACCGGGACCTGGCTGAAGATCAGGGTCGCGGTGCGGGTGTTATTTGATGTTCATTGACACCTGTCGGAACGGTCTACGCCATTGGTGTGATATGAAAACCTGCGGGAACCACGCCTAGACTCGTCGTCATTACAAACGATCAAAAAATCTAAAGTTTAGCCTCATCATTTTTGTGTAGAAACGAATGAGTGTATCTGGCACGCCGTCCACTCCCTGCTACTAAGAGTAAACCAGAGCCGGGCGCTCTTGGCAGGAGGCTGCGCGGGGCTCTGGTTTTTCGTTGATGAGGGAATAGGTTTTACCCGACAATATGATGCTGTTCGGTGCCAAAACCGGCCTTATCTGAACACTCTTACTCCATTTCCTTTTAGGCTAATGTCCGAACTGACTTTTCCCTGTTCCATTGGCGGGTTTTTGCCGCGGTGATAAAGGTATTATTATCGTTGGCATCGATCACGCCTGCATCCTGAGGTATATTGGCTGTTCTCAACAAGGCCTGGCCGCCAGTGTCAACCGCGATAGCCTTGAGGTGACCGAAAGCATCGCGGACAAAATCGATGGCTGCGCCTTCCTTCGAGAGTGCCTTTGCACCTGCGTCGGAGAGAACCACTGCCACGGCGTCGAACAGCACCGAAGGGGTACCCGCCAATTGTCCGTCCGCAGTTAACATAGAACCAGCGGCAAGTTTTACACCGCCAACCTTCGGGGCAACAATCTTTACTGTCGCGCCAGCATCCGTCGCGGCTTTTCTGATCTTCTCGATGACAGCGCCGTCTGAACCATCCGCTATCAGAATGCCAACCGCGCGCCCCTTGAGCGTGTCCTTCATCTTGCCGATGATTTGCAATGCAGGCGAAGGCTTCATTACCTTCACTGGCACAGCGGCTGCCGGCGCAGGCGGAATTTTTTCGAATGCCAGACCCGCAGCAACCCGTTTGGCGAGATCTTCGTCGATAAGGCGGAAATGTCCGACCATCGCCTGACGAATATGCAAATGGTCGACCTTAGATAGCTCAAAGACCAGGGCTGAGGCGATGTGCGCCTGTTCATACGCAGTTTGACTGAGATAGAACTGGCGAGCCTGGCTGTAGTGGTCAGCGAAGGACGCGACCCGGATGCGGCTTTTATCGCCTGTTTCCACAACAACGGCAGTATGAAAACCGTTGGCGGGCGTTTCACGGGGGGAGTTTTCAGACAGGGAGTTGGGCTCATAGGCAACCCGGCCTACTGGCTGTCCCATCTGCATGTGTCCATCGCGCTGGTGATTATCAAATGGGCACTTAGGCGCGTTAATTGGAATCTGGTGGAAATTAGACGAACCCAGGCGCGAAAGCTGTGTGTCTAGATAGGAAAATAAACGGCCTTGAAGGAGTGGGTCATTCGAAAAATCGATGCCCGGCACGATATTGGCCGGACAGTACGCCACCTGCTCTGTTTCGGCAAAGAAATTGTTGGGCCAGCGATCCAGCACCATTCGCCCGATCACTTTCAAGGGGACCAGTTCCTCTGGGATCAATTTGGTCGCGTCCAGATGATCGAATGGAAATTGATCCGCCTGTTCCTGAGTAAAGAGTTGAACCGCGAATTCCCACTCGGGGAAATTGCCGGCGGCGATGGCTTCGAACATATCCCGGCGGTGGTAGTCTGGATCAGCGCCGCTAATTTTGACGGTCTCATCCCAAATGGTAGACTGCAAACCGAGTTTGGGGCGCCAGTGGAATTTTACGAAAGTCGATTTGCCGGCCTGGTTGATTAACCGGAAACTATGAACCCCAAAGCCTTCAATCATGCGCAGTGAACGCGGTAATGTACGATCTGACATAATCCACATCACCATATGCATGGATTCTGGAGTGAGAGATATGAAATCCCAAAACGTGTCATGCGCGGTAGCCGATTGTGGAAAGCCGCGGTCGGGTTCCATTTTTACAGCATGGATCAGATCGGGAAATTTTATGGCATCCTGGATGAAGAAGACCGGGACATTGTTGCCGACCAGATCCCAGTTGCCTTCTTTGGTGTAAAACTTGACGGCAAATCCGCGCACATCGCGCGGGGTATCCACGGATCCCGCGCCGCCGGCTACGGTAGATATCCGCGTAAACACGGGGGTTTTTTCGCCAACCTCGGTCAGTAGTTTGGCTGTGGTGTAGGATTTCAACGACTCAGTCAGCTCAAAGAATCCATGCACCCCCGTCGCACGCGCATGCACGATCCGCTCGGGGATGCGCTCGTGATCGAAATGGGTGATTTTTTCGCGAAGGATGAAATCCTCCAGAAGGGTAGGGCCGTGCGGATTGGCTCTGAGCGAATTTTGATTATCGGAAATGGGAATTCCCTGGTTCGTAGTGAGCGGGAGGTGTTCTCCGCTGGCGATCTGGTGAAGTTCGCCACCCTCAGCTGCTTTTGAGTCTTTGTTGGGATTGAAACCCTTTTCTTTATTTTGTTTACCTGAATTCATTGTCATATCCTTGCTCATCATCAATCTCCTTGTGAGTGATGCCAGATTACTGGCTATTGTTGAAGGTACTGGACCTTACGAGGAGGCTTTTTTTCTATCAGATCATCATGCTCCAAAGGAGCCAGAGGTACAAGGCTACGCTGAAGTGAAATCGACTCTATATTCCGAGGTTTTTCCGACGAAGTGGTCAATGTCCTTTTCCTTGTCAGCTACTACTTTCTTAATTCCCCCCTGCCAGCTGCACAGCCGCAGTTGGTAGCAAATAAGCTGAGATGAGCATTCGCGGCTGAATCAAAAAAATAATGCGAGTCCAAACTAGCGTTACATAATCATCCTAGTCGATAAGAGCTATCTATGTCCTTAATACGGCCTAAAAAATGTGTATAAATTGGCATATCATTATCTAATCTACTCCCAGCGGTCTCCAATGAGATTTCTTCCTTAGATAAAGGCTTGACCCTTGTTTCGGATTTCCTATTTCTGTCACATGCAAATCGATTAAATCTCGCTGCGCGCCAGGCAATCAATAAACAGCGAGTGCCGGTTTGGCTGACACCTGCACCTGCAGCAGGTGCAAGTGTTTGCAGAGCCCGCCGCACAAATCGCACGGATTCAGGTTTTTGCCTCATAACCCGGGGTCAGAGGTTCGACCCACTCCCCGCTATTGGATGACCTGGGTAACCAGGTGTTTTTTTTTGTTGAGGTCAGTGGCAGCATCGAACTGTGATATTCGAACCCCCAAAAGGGGGTGATCGCCACTGCCAACTCCTGTCAAAAACGGCCGGAAGGCCGTTTTGTATTTTGCCCAGCTCTATTTATTTGGGAAGCACGTGGTGGTGGGGGATGGCTGCCATGTATGAATGCTAACTCACAAGGGCTGCTTGTTATAATCTTTCGGAATCAATCAGAAAGTTATGCAAAGGAAGTTTTCTGACAATGAAAAAGCGATGGTTATTCTACTTGCTGGCAGGGATATTATTCGGCATTTTCGATTTTTACTTCCAGGTCTGGATAAATCAGCTATTCCCAATGGGAAAATTAAGTTCCA
>DATEDD010000219.1:0-3638 GCA_035286565.1 Anaerolineales bacterium | reverse complement strand
TCTACCGAAATTCACCAGCACCTTTTGCGCAAATGCCGGGTGCGCCATGACAAGTTCATGAAGTTTCTGGCTGTTGATCACCCAGACCCGGCAGGTTTCAAGCGCCTCCACGTTGACGGGATTAGTGCCTTCATCAAATGCCGGCACTTCTGCAAATGTATCGCCCTCCTGCAAAACACGGACAATATATTGCCGCCCTTGAGGCGAGAGCCTGAAGATCTTGGCGCTGCCCCGCTCGACAATATACAAGCCGTCGCATGGATCTCTTTCCCAGAATAACACATCCCCGCGCTGGTATTCGCGCAAGTGCATGCGGTCGGCGACCTCTTTCAGTATAATTTCTGTAAGATCGTCAAAATATTCATTCCCCCGCAAGACCTTCATCCTTTGTTTTATGTTTGTTTCAATGGATTTCATGGTTGGGATTATATCTCACCGAGCAGAACCTTGTCTGCGCCGCGATCAATTTCCCAGGGATAAACAATATATGCGTCTGTGATGGCCGCGTAATAATCAGGGCGCGCACTGCCAAAAAGAGTGCGGTATGGATTGAAATGCAAAACGCAGGTCGCCGGGAATCCGCCCGCCGCAGAAACCCGGTTCTTCACCGCTGTGATCGTGCGCCCCGAACCCCAAACATCATCCACGATCAAGGTTGGGAGTCCGCGCAGTTTATCGTCCGCGGGGAATTGAATGAACTCCGGCCACATCATAAAAGCGGATGACTTCTGGCTTTCCATTTGGGCGGGAAAATCCACTGCGGCAGTCAGAATGTGGGTGATATCCATGGCTTCGGCCAGCATCCCGCCTGGGACAATGCCTCCGCGTGTGATCAGCACCATCGCTGTGAATTCGCGTTGGAATTGGGGAACAAGATGATCCATCAATTTATCCATCTCTTCCCAGGAGATCATTTCACGGCGAGGTTCAGGTTGCATGCGTGATTCCTTTTGAAAGTTATTTCGATTATAGCAAAAAGCAGGATGGAAATGGATTACAACAAACTGATCGGGTCAATTTCAATTCGCCAATCATTTAATTTTATGTCTCGCAACAACGAAGCAGGATCCGGTGCGCGCACGATAATTTGCCAGCGATAGAGACTATCCATTTTTGCAAAGAACGATGGGACAGGTCCGATCAATTCGGTTTGATGACGAGCCTCCGCTTCAATCTTAATCTTTAACCTGCCCGCCATTTTCTGCGCCTCTTCCTCCGCTTTGGCAGGATCAGCTTGGCGGTATTCCAGACGCGCCAGCCTTGCAAACGGCGGATAGCCCAACTGCCTGCGATATTCCAACTCGCGTTCATAAAACCCGTTTACATCATGTTTTGATGCGAATTGGATCGCGTAATGCTCAGGCATGAAAGTTTGTAAAATGACCCTGCCCCCGCGCGAGGAACGCCCGGCCCGCCCTGCAACTTGCGTAAGCGTCTGAAAAACCTTTTCACCTGCAAAGGGATCAGGCAGGTTTAAGCCAACATCAGCAAGCACGATCCCAACCAAAGTGACCAATGGCAGATCGAGACCTTTGGCGAGCATTTGCGTACCAACCAACACATCGGCTTGGTGATTGGCAAAATGGGTCAGGATGATATCGTGCGATTCCTTTCGGCGGGTGGTATCCCAATCCCAGCGCAAGGTGCGCGCCTGAGGAAACATGGACTGGATATCCGCTTCCACTTTTTCACTACCCAAGCCATATTCACGGATCTGGTTACCGCTGCAATTCGGGCAGGTCTTTGGCATCTTCCGTGTGTAATTACAACGATGACAGCGCAAGTCAAAAGTCGAAGGCATGCCCTGCGCAGCGTCGAAGGGTCGAAGGTCTCCAACTTTTGACCCTTCGGCACGGTGAGCCGCGAAGCGAGTCGAACCGTCAGGGTGTCGCGTTTGACCTTCGACATGATATGTCAGCGGTGTTTCGCAATTGGGACATTTCAAGACATGTCCGCATTCACGGCAAAAGATATAGGTGGCAGTGCCTCGGCGGTTGAGGAAAAGGATGGCTTGTTCGCCGCGCGAGATCGTCTCAGCGAGTGACTCAGCCAGGCTGTGTGAAAAAATTCCGCGATTGCCTGTCTTGAGTTCCTCGCGCATATCCACCACTTGCACCGGGGGAAGTATCGAGTCAGTTACACGGTTGGGTAGTTCCAAAACCATGCTCCCTGGCCCCTCGTCCATTGGAAGCGGAGGGTGTAAAGCTTTATATCTCTGTTCCACGGTTGGCGTGGCTGAACCCAGCACGCAGACCGCGCCGCACAAACGCGCATAATCCTGCGCAACTGCGCTTGCGTTATAAAAGGGCGGGTCGGCTTGATAATAGGAACTGTCATGACACTCATCCACAACGATCAGTCCGATATTGGGCAAAGGCGAAAACAAGGCAGAGCGCGCGCCGATGATGACATTTAATTTTCCAGAACGCGCGCGCCGCCAGGTATCGTATCTTTCGCCTTCCGAAAGTTTGGAATGCACCAAGCCCACCTGCCCGGGAAAGCGTGATAAAAACCGACGAACGGTTTGCGGCGTGAGCGCAATTTCGGGAACCAAAATAATGACCTGTTTGCCGTGTTTGATGACTTCCTCTGCGGCGCGCAAATAAACTTCAGTTTTGCCCGAGCCTGTGATGCCAAATAAAAGAAATGTTGAAGGTCGAAGGTCGAAGGTCGTAGCACGATTAATTTCATCGAGTGCAGAAAATTGTTCAGGTGAGAGTTCAAGGTCACTGTTCTCTACTCCTCTATTCTCTAATTTCCCCAAGGGGTCTCTAAAAATTTCATTCTCAAACAAGCGGATCAATCCGCGTTCTTCGAGTTCCTGCAGATCGGCGAGGTTACAGCCTGTTTCAGCATAAACCCATGAAAGGTTGATCGCATCAGGTTGTTGGATGAGGAATCTTAATGCTGCTTGACGACGCGCCAGGGTCTGTTTTGTGGAGCCGAGCGAGTCCATTTCCGCTTCGGCCGCTTCAGGCTTAACCGACAGTTGAGCGACGCGAATGTACTTTGGTCTCACCCGAGGCGGCGGCAGGAGGTTCCTGGTTGCGAGCACGCCTTTTTTGACCAGCATATTTGCAGTCTTGCGCCAGTCTACTTTGGCGAAGTGGGAATCTATTTGGCGGCCGCGGAGGGGACCGCGTTCTTGTAATAGCTTAAGCAGACGACGATGGACGGTGGACGATGGACCGTCTTGGACGGTCTGCAGTTTTCCATCCACTGTCTGGTAAAGAACATCTGCCTGTTGAGATAATCCTGTAGGAATCATCAACCCCACGATGGCCGCGAGCGGATTCAGTGTAGAGTCTGCCAATCGGATCGCGAGAGCAATTTGAGGCGGAGTCAGAACCGGGGCAGGGTCGAGCAGGTCTATGATCGCTTTGGGATTCTGTATGGAGGCAGAGTCTGTCAATTCGATGACGATGCCCTGCACGGTCTGATTTCCAAATGGCGCAACGACAAGACAACCCGCCTGAATTTGTGAGACGAGTTCGGGCGGAACCTCGTAATCGAAAATGCCTGAAATGGCGGGGATGTTGACAGCGAGGCGGGCAATCATGAGTTGATTATATCGTTTTCAGGATTGCCGCCGCGCCATAACCGACGACTGAAGAATAATCTTTTGTGATATCGCCTGA
>DATEDD010000218.1:0-6527 GCA_035286565.1 Anaerolineales bacterium | reverse complement strand
TACTTCCGCTGCGCTGGATATCCTGTTTGATCTTAATAAAGATACAGTCGCCTTCACCCCCAACTTTGACGATACGCTCGAAGAGCCGCAGGTTCTGCCTGCTGCGATTCCCAATCTATTGGTGAACGGCGCAACGGGTATCGCTGTCGGTATGGCAACCTCCATTCCGCCGCATAATCTCGGCGAGATCGTGGATGCGCTCATCTACATGATCGATCGTTGGGAAAAGCTCGACGATATTGATGTTGAACAATTAATGAGGTTTGTGCAGGGACCCGATTTCCCAACGGGCGGCCTCATCATTCAGGAAAAAGGCGAAGATGGCATTGAATCCGCGTATGGTTCGGGGCGCGGGCGAGTCACAGTGCAAGCCAAGGCACATGTGGAAGAGATGGAAAGAGGCAAGAGCCGAATCATTGTTTCAGAATTACCGTATCAGGTCAACAAGTCCAGTTTGATCGAGCGCATTGCCGAGCTGGCACGCGATGGTCATCTCGAAGGCTTGTCCGACCTGCGCGATGAATCGGATCGGCAGGGCATGCGCATCGTGCTCGAGATGACGAAGAATGCCGATCCTGAGATCGTCCTGCGTAATCTTTATAAACGCACGCCCATGCAAACCACCTTCGGTATCAACCTGCTGGCGTTGGTCTCCGATGAAAACGGGCGCGCCGAACCGCGCACATTGACTCTCAAACAGGCCCTGCGCGTCTACGTGGAACACAGGCTGACGGTCGTAAAGAGGCGGGCTGAATTTGATCTGGAAAAGGCCAAAGCGCGCGTGCATATCCTTGAGGGATATTTGATTGCATTAAAGAATTTGGATGAGTTGATCAATCTCATTCGCTCCGCGCCTGACGTGGAAACTGCCCGGCAAAAACTGATGAAACGCTACAAGCTGACAGAGCTGCAGGCGAACGCCATCCTTGATATGCAACTGCGAAGACTCGCCGCTCTTGAACGAAAGAAGATCGAAACCGAATTTAAAGAAGTGACCGCCATCATCAAGGAATTGATTACCTTATTGAAGTCTCCGAAGTTGATGCGCGGTGTGGTGGCGGATGAGTTGTTAAAAGTTAAAGCCGCGTATGGTGACCGGCGCCGCACGCAGATCGTGAATTTGAAGGCAGGCGCAAAAGCTGGTAAGACGTTGACCGCGCGCGAGTTGCCACATCAAGCCGTGTGGATCGGCGTAACGGAAGATGGGCTGGTTTCGCGCACTCATGACGATAAACAACCGAAACATTCGGGCAACGACGCGCCGAGATTCCTTGTGAAGGCTTCCACAACGGATACGATCTATTTCGTGAGCAAGCTGGGTAAGGCCGCCGCTGTTGCCGCGCACTTGATTCCTGAAGCGGATAAGTTGAGTCAAGGTTCGATGTATTACAAAGTATCGCCATTGACTGAAACGGATCCGCTCGCGGCTGTGTTTTCGTTGCCAGCAGGCAAATCCATTCTCGGCGAAGAAACTTGCGTGCTGTCCGCCACGCGCTTCGGCATGGTCAAGAAAAGTCTGATCACCGAATTACCCGGACCTTCTTCACAGACGTTTATCTTGGTGCGCGTCAATGAAGGTGACAGGCTTGGTTGGGTTGGATTAACGGATGGCAAAAAGAAAGACATCATGCTCGTCACATCCAACGGTATGGCAATTCGTTTCAAGGAAGATGATGTGCGTCCGATGGGACTCGTCGCCGCGGGTGTGAATGGAATCAAATTGGACGCTTCGCGTAAAGATGAAGTGGTTGGCATGGAAGTCTTGCCCGCCGAAGGCGAGATCTTCCTGCTCGCAGGTGACGGCAAAGCCAAGCGCGTTGACGAAAAAGAATTCCCCAGGCAGGGACGTTATGGCAAGGGCGTGACGGCATGGGACTTGCCTGCCAAAGTCACACTTACAGCCATCGCAAGCGGAAAACCCAATCATATTGCCACTGTTCACATGAGCAAAGGTGCCGCAAAATCTGCACGCTTGGATTTGGCGGCTGTGCGTAAACGCGCCGCAGCCAAAGGTGACGTGGTTGTGGAAGTGAAACCTGGGGAGACAATCACAGGTCTCGCCGTGGGGTGGATGGTGGAGAGATTTGTGGAATGGGGGAAGAAGAAAGAAGAAAGCTCTGCCCAGAGGCTCTCGAAGGGAGGAAAGAAGGGAAAGCCAAAGAAGGCGGTCGTGAAGTCGAAGAAAGTTTCCAAACCCGTGAAGGCAAAAGCACGGCCTGTGAAGAAGAAGAAGTGATGTAAAAAACAATCCCGCGCTGAAAATCCGGCTCGGGAAGAGAATAAAGCTCAATGAAGGGATATAAAACAAGTAGTGGATATAAAATTCACTACTCGTTTTATATTATCCACATGCGGAACATTGATGGTCAACGGTGTATCTTTGGTTGCGAGAGAAACAGATACGGATTGCGGCAGGGGTTTGGAGATGCACGCCGATGGTCAACCGTGCATTTTCTTACCTCTTCTCGCACAAATAGCACAATCGTAAAATTTTCAACTCATCATAATATACAGTGACATTTAATTTTTCATACACAGGCTTCAACATATCGGTGCCTAGCTCATCGAAGGCAGTAAAACTCTTTGTTGCTGGTCAGGTGAAAGATTCGATAACGCGATCAACGGCGAGACGACAACCGTCAGACCATCGAACATTAACGCAGGCACTTGATAGGTGAGCGATTTGCCGCCGCCCGTTGGCATGATGGCCTGCGTATCGCGCCGCGCCGTCACATTGTCAATGATCTCGCGTTGAAGTGGCTTGAAGGTATCGTACCCGAATATGGTTTTAAGAATGGACTCTGAAGTGGAGATGTTTGGCTGATTATACTTTCCCCGCTTACATAAGGAGAAAAACGGGGCAGGATGCGCTCCAACTTTCTGGGTGGCTGTGGATGAAGTTGAAACGTATCCGGACATAAATGACAACTATTGAGAGAATTTGAGACGTTTTGGAAAAAATTCTGGAAATGCCTGTTTTTTTCCAGAAGTGATATATTTATGGAAAATAAATTTGATAAGGTTTCGGTATTAACATACAAGCACCATTCCGCAGGTTTAAAGAAAATAAGAAGCACAAAAGAAACAGAATGAAGGGCGCCAAGCCCGGGCAAGAGCAGTACCCTTTTCGATATATGCACCCAGGCCAACACACATCATTATTGATGAGGAGCGTCTTATGAATTCACGTGATTTATTAAGGATCACCAGCCGCACGTTCTCGCTTGGCATTGAACGTCTGCCGGGCATTCTATGCGACGCAACCACAATCGCCTATTTACTTTTAAGGGTGTCCGATTATCTGGAAGATAACGAAGAGATGGATACAGATGAAAAGGTTGGGTTGTTGAACTTGTGGGTAGATATCCTTCATGAAAAGGAAAAGATCGAAACGCTCACCAGTCAATTGACAAATGCGGATACCAACAACCCGGATGCGATCGTGGCGCAACATGCAAAGGAAATATTATTGCATCTACATTCCCTGCCATTGGCCGTGCAGGAGATCATCACTAAACAAGTCATCCACAGCACGCTGGGTATGGCCCGCTGGGTAAAGCATGGACCAAATTTGATCGATGAAAATGACCTTGATGATTACATGTTCGAAGTAGCCGGGCGGGTTGGCTATCTGGTGACCCAGTTGTTTGCCTGGTATTCGTTCAGCATCCGCCGCAGGCTGAAAGAGATCATGCCGCTCGCGCGTGAATTTGGGCTGGCCCTCCAGACTGTGAATGTGATCCGCGGCCTGCGGGAAGATTTTGAGCGCGGCTGGGTTTATATTCCCCAAAAATACCTTGCAGACATGGGGCTTTCTGCCGAACAGTTCTTTGACCCACAACACCGCGAACAGGCGCTCAAGGTTTTGGACAGGATGACCGAAAAAGCGGAACGTCATCTCAGACATGCGCTGACCTATGTAAAGGCCCTGCCATGGTGGCAGCATGGGATAAGGCTTGGTTGTATCTTTCCATTAATGTTCGCCATCCGCACTTTGGCGGTCAGCCGGAATAATGCTGAGATATTCGGAACCGAAGCCAAGATCACACGCGCTGAAGTAAAACAAATCGTCATGGATTCTACCCTATGGGGATGGTCCAATTTCTGGTTGGATCGTTATTACAATAAACTCAACGTGTCCAGTGGTTGAACTGGACGGCTGAGGGGGCTTTCCCAGGTTCCCCTGATTGCCCTCTGTTTTCACCATTTATCACAATCAAAACCGATGCTATCTCGGTAAACGTCACAGGGTTATATAAACGTGGGATTCAAAATATAAAGAGAACTCTTTATGAATCCAAACCCGTGATGAGGAGCGAAATGCTTAATAAGTTGTTATTTCACCATTTTCCAAACATCAAAAGCTGGCTCACCCGCCTGCAATATGAATTTCTCTCCACCTTGAACCTGAAAAAGGACGTGCTCTACATGAACTTTGGGTACACGGCGCATCAGCTGGGAAATGAGACCATTCCGCTTGACCCCGAAGATGAGATCCACCGCTACCCATTACAACTTTATCACCACGTTGCCAAAGACATAGACTGGGAAAATGCCGAAGCGCTGGAAGTCAGCTCCGGGCGGGGCGGAGGCGCGCACTTTATCATGCGTCAATTCAAACCTAAATCCTATACGGGCGTGGATTTCTCCACACGCGCCATCGAATTCTGCCGCCAGCATTACAACAATGTGGAAGGCCTCAAATTCCACCACGGAAATGCCGAAGCCTTGACCTTCGCGGATAATTCCTTTGATGTGGTGGTCAATGTGGAAGCGTCGCTTTACTACCCGAACATCACAAAATTCTATGAGCATGTCCGGCGAGTGCTCAAGCCGGATGGATATTTTCTTTATACCGACCTGCGCTATGAAGAAAAGGTGGCGATCTGGCACGCGCAGTTAAAGAACATGGGATTGAAACTGATCAAAGAGGAAGACATCACAGACAATGTGTTGAAAGCCATGGAATTGGACCGTGAACGCCGCATGCAACTGGTTGATAAATACGTGCCTGCCATTCTTCGCAAACAGTTCTATCACTTCGCAGGTCTCACTCCCAACTCGCCCAATGCCCGTCCGCATTTGGAGAATCGCAGATATTGGTACTTTGTCCTGCAAAAAGCGTAACGAACATCGCCAAAAAATTCACCCGGTATTGAGCTGTTGGGTGAATTTTTTGTTTAATAAAATCGCTTACAATTGCCGCAAGAAAATTCTCACAAGGAGACCCTCATGCAACTCAGCGAAGACATCCGCAAAAAAGTAATTCTTTTTCAACGAACCGAGATCACTGAATATCACATCTACAAGCGCCTCGCCCAGCGCATCAAATCACGGGAAAATGCAAAGATCCTCGGCCAGATCGCCGAGGACGAACTGCGTCACTATAACGGCTGGAAGGAATATACAAAAGAAGAAGTGCCGCCGCGTTGGTTCTTCGTCTGGTTTTACTATCTCGTTAGTTTACTCTTTGGTTTCACATTTGGCGTCAAACTTATGGAAATGGGAGAGGAAGCCGCGCAAGGCAATTACGCTGCTGTCGCGCAAGAAATTCCCGAAGCCGCGAAATATCAGGAGGAAGAAAATTTACATGAAGAAAAACTCATCGATATGCTGGATGAAGAAAGACTTCAATACGCAGGCTCGGTGGTACTCGGACTTAACGACGCCCTCGTGGAATTAACAGGCGCTCTTGCCGGGTTGACGCTTGCCCTGCAAAACGTAAAGTTGATCGCCCTTTCAGGGCTCATTACCGGCATTGCCGCTTCGCTTTCCATGGCCGCCAGCGAATATCTATCCACTCGTTCGGAAAAGACGAGCAAACATCCCGTGCGTGCCGCAATTTATACGGGTATAGCGTATATTGTCACGGTCACTCTGCTTATCCTGCCTTATTTGCTCTTCGAAAACTATTATCTGGACCTTGCCATCGCTCTTACTACTGCCGTGATCATTATTGCGATATTTAATTACTACATCTCCGTTGCCAAAGGCGAGTCCTTCCGCGAGCGATTTATTGAAATGGCAGGCTTGAGTCTCAGCGTGGCCGCGTTCTCGTTTGTGATCGGATATTTCATCCGCATATGGCTTGGGATCGAAATCTAACCCTCACCCTGCCCTCTCCCAAAATGGGAGAGGGAAAACAATATGAAAATTTTATCGGTAGACATCGGCACGGGCACGCAGGATATTTTTCTTTACGATTCGAATCTCGACATCGAGAACGGATTCAAACTCGTCCTGCCTTCGCCTACCATGATGATTCATCGCCGTCTCAAGCAGACGCTTCAGCTTCGCACCCCGATCCTGCTGACTGGACATCAAATGGGCGGCGGCCCCTCGGCATGGGCAATCGAAGAATATGCCCGCGCAGGGATTCCTGTTTACATGACTCCCAATGCGGCGATGACACTGAATGATGAGTTGGAGAAAGTGGAGAAGTTGGGGATAAAGATTGTTGGGGAAGATGAAAGTAGAAAGCTTGCCCTGAGCAGTGTCGAAGGGTTGAATGTTGAAAGTTTAGAGTT
>DATEDD010000217.1:0-2011 GCA_035286565.1 Anaerolineales bacterium | reverse complement strand
GAAGGCAAATACATTCCAAGACCGGGCGAGTGATACATTTCTGTTTAAGAAACGATTGATTTTTCAAGCGATCTCGGTGCTTTTGGATTTAGATTTATCCGATAATATATTTTGGAACGCGGTCTCCAGACCACACTCCGTTATCACGGAGTTTAATCTCATTTTCCAATTTCGGGGCGTGGATAATTGCCTTTTCGGGCAGAGCAGGTTTCCCATTCGAAGACGATGTGAGTGGAGAAAGAAGCGGGAAGGGGACGCGTGACGATTGTTATCCAATGGGGTTTTAGATTGCACAGATATCAACTTTATAATTTGTCACTGGAGGAGAAATGCAGGATCGTATCGTTATTACAGGAATGGGGACAGTTAATCCTCTTGGTTTGAGTGTAGATGAAACCTGGCACAATTTGATTGCAGGTGTTTCTGGCGTTGGCCCGATTACTTTATTTGATTCACGCGCAGCGGCTTTGCAGGTTCATATTGCCGCAGAAGTGAAAGGATTCAAACCCGAAAATTTTATGGATGCGAAGGAAGCCCGCCGGCGTGACCGTTTTGAACAGTTTGCAATTGCAGCGGCAAAGCAAGCCCTGCTTCAATCTGGAATGGAGATCACTGAAAAAAATGCTGGAAGAATCGGTGTCATTATTTCATCCGCCATCGGAGGGTTGCAGTCATTGCAGGAGGCCATACTGACAAACTTTACAGAGGGCCCGCGGCGTGTCAGTCCATTTATGATCCCCATGTTGATGGCAAACGGCGGCGCAGGGATGGCCGCGATCGAGTTTGGGATTAAAGGGCCGTGCTTTTCCGTGGCTTCCGCCTGCGCTTCCGGTTCAGATGGAATTGGTATGGCTTTGATGATGTTAAGAACCGGGATGATTGACGCGGCTCTGGCTGGCGCTGCTGAAGCGACGATCACATCCACGGGAGTGGCGGCGTTTGATCGGGTCGGCGCAATGTCACGCAGGAATGATAATTATTCCATGACGCCTCAGCCATTTGATAAAAACCGGGATGGATTGGTAATGGGCGAAGGCGCGGCTGTCTTGGTACTTGAACGAGAAACGGATGCAAAGGCGCGCGGCGCGAATATTCTCGCTGAATTGGCAGGCTATGGCGCTACAGCAGATGCTTTTCATGTCACTGCGCCGCACGAACATGGCGCGGGCGGCGCCGCGGCCATGCTGATGGCTTTGTCCTCTGCAAAGGGAAATGTTGAAGATCTTGGTTATATTAATGCCCATGGCACAGGCACTCTTTTAAATGACCAGGCCGAGACCCGCGCCATGAAAGCCGCTTTTGGAGCGTTGGCATATAAACTTCCCATCTCTTCCACCAAGTCTATGACCGGGCATATGATGGGCGCGACGGGAGCATTGGAGGCGATCTTCTGTGTGCAGGTCATTCGGGAAGGCATTCTGCCTCCCACCATTCACTACGAAACCCCTGACCCCGAATGTGATTTGGATTACATCACGAATAAAGCGCGTGAAGCAAAAATTTCATTAGCTATCAGTAATGCCTTTGGTTTTGGCGGTCACAATGCGGTGCTGGCTCTTAGAAAATACAATTAAAAATCGGTATTGTGATCCCGTAATATGCATGCTATAATCCGCAGTCGCGTTTTGGAAATCATATCAATGAGTAAGGAAGAACGAAAATGACAGATTTTGTGAAGGCCGTTGAGGCCAAAGTTAATGAAAAAATCCCCCAGCTAAGTGCTGGCGATACGGTCAGTGTGCATGTCAAGATCAAAGAAGGGGAGCGCGAGCGTATCCAGGAGTTCAAAGGCATCGTGATTCGTTTACGCAAGAGCGGCAATGACGCCAATGTCACGGTTCGACGCATGGCCTCCAATGGCATTGGCGTGGAACGTACTTTCCTCCTGCGCTCCCCGCGCATTGACAAGATCGTTGTCGAACGCCATGGCAAAGTCCGCCGTGCGCAATTGTATTTTATGCGTGACCGCACCGGCAAGAGCGCGCGCCTCAAACAAAAATTCGACTAGGTT
>DATEDD010000216.1:0-6416 GCA_035286565.1 Anaerolineales bacterium | reverse complement strand
AATGATCTGGTTATAGGTCAAAGGGTGTGCGCCAGCGATATTGTAACTTTTGCCGATGGTTTTTTCAGAAGCCAGACAATCAAGGATTGCCTGTGCCACATCGTCCACATAGATGGGTTGTTGCAGATAATTTCCGTCGCCGAAAACAGGCACGAGCGTGAAATAACGCATGAAGCGAATTAGTCTGAACATATTTCGGTCACGGTCACTGCCATAGATCATGGTCGGGCGCAGGATGGTGTATTGTAGTCCGCTGTTCTGGATGGCTGCCTCTGCGACAAGGCGGACTTTTTTACTGCCCGCATTCAATTGCGTAAAGATCGCGGTGGTGCTGATAAATATCGCGCGTTTGATACCCGCATTTTTCGCCGCATTGATAATCGAATCCGCGTGGCCGAAACCGAGCGAGGCGATATTAAGTAGGGTATCTGTCCCTTGCATGGCGGAGGATAATGACTGTGATTCAGAAACATCACCCAACACCCAATCGATTTCAAATTGAGGAAGAAGTGAGCGGTCGCTTGCCTTACGATAAAGACAGCGGACTCGATGCCCATCCTGCAATAACATCGGAACGACTCGCGAGCCGGTGAAACCCGTGCCGCCTGTGACGAAAACTTTCATGTCTGCACCACCTTTTCGAGCAAGGCAAGCGTTTCATTTAGTTTATCGCGGCGGTCAAGGTGTTTCACTAAATAAGCCCGCGCATTTGCGCCCATCTGCCTTACACGCGCAGGGTCATTTGAAAGCTCAAGTATTTTTTGCGCGAGCAATTCATCGTCATTCGGATGCACATACACGCCCCCGTTTGAGGACTCGATCAACTCTCGCGAAACACCGTCAATTACAAGCACGGTTGCGCGTCCCGCCGCCATGGTATCAAAAACCTTGTTGGGATACGTCGTGCGGAACATGGGAATATCCTGCAAAATCGCTATTCCAACATCAGAGGCTGCAACGATAGCAGGCATTTCTTTTTTAGGGCAAACACCCGCGAAGATAACATTCGTCAACTTCATTCTGGCTGATTCGGATTTGAGGCGGGCGCGTTCCTTGCCGTCACCGAAAAGAACAAACCGAATATGCGACTCGTGATTCAATCGTTCAGCCGCGCGGAGGATGGTGTCGATATCGTTGGCTTGACCGAGTGCGCCCGCGTAAAGCACAACAAACTTATTTTCCAAACCCAATTTTTTGCGGACCGACACACCGTCCACACCGGGGTTGAACATGTCCACATCTGTGCCGTAGGGAATATACGTGACCTTATTTTCAGGAACGCCTTTGCTGAGCATATACTCCTTATACGCAGGCGAGTTAACGAGAATATGAGTGGCGCGCGCATACAAAAAATTTTCAAGCCAGCGCGCCAATGCAATCACCATCGGATTTTTCAATACGCCCATGCTCACGCCAAACTCGGGCCACAGGTCACGCACTTCAAGCAAAAATGGTTTGCGTCGGACCCATGCAACAAACCACGCGGACACCGCTTGAAAGATGGGGGGCGTCGTACCCATGATGAGATCGGCATCTTGGACTGTGAGCGCTGTCCATACGGAACTGAACATAAAACTGAAAAACGAAATGATGCGCCAGATGTAATTGCGATGCAAGGCGGGAATCATATACGAACGCAGGACGCGCACGCCGTCTATTTTCTGCTCGGCATACAGCCCGCGCCGCGCGACCGTGCGTTTACCTGTTTGGTAATTTAAGTCGCTGGCGACGATCACTAATTCGTGTCCGCATGCCTGCAAAAATTTCGCCATTTCGAAATGGCGCGTATGTCCCGGCTCGTCGGGTGAAACGAAAACTTGATTTATTAATAGGATTTTCATCAGCCGTGATTATATATGATTTATTGGATGAAAAAGCGTCTCGGATTGTCATTCCCGCAAGGAAACAATCCTGAGAGTCTTTGAGAGGTCTGAGGGATAAAATTAGCACATCGAAGAAAGGAATACAAGAATGGAAATCCCAAGGCACTGGCGACTCAAGAAACAACGATATGGATTGGTGGGCGAAGCCTGCCCGCACTGCGATCACAAGATTTTCCCGCCCCGCGATGTTTGTCCCAATTGCGGCGACGAGGCAAAAGAACAGTTTACTTTTAGCGGCAAGGGTGAGGTTTATTCTTACACCACGGTTTATGAAGCCCCTGCTGGTTTTGAAGCAAATGCTCCATATACGGTAGCAATCGTGAAATTGGACGAGGGTCCCATGCTGACCGCGCAGTTGACCGATGTCGGCCAACAACCGATTGAGATCGGTATGCCCGTGGAAATGGTTACCCGGAAAATGAGAAATGATGGTGATGAACGGGGATTAATAGTATATGGGTATAAGTTCCGTTTAAGAACGTAGGCGGCACGTAGGCGGTAAGAACTGATCCAATAAGACTTCGAAAGCACCCTGCAAATGTGGGGTGCTTTTGTGCGAATATGTCAACCCGTTATTCCTGAACATTATCCATCACGCCAAATATTTCATCGGCGCGATAGATTTGGTTACGGGCATTCCCGGTGACTTCGCGCAAAATGTCGGCCTTGGCAAGTTTCTCAATATATTGTCTGGCGGTCTTGAATGGCATACCTACGCTTTCTGCAAGTTGTCTTGCGGAAAGGATGGGCCGGGCAAAAAGGAAGTCCAACACTGCCCCCATGCGCTACGAGTTTCGATCTGATTTCACCAGCGGTTCATATTTTGTACGTATTTCTTCCAGCCGCTGCATACGCACCAAGCTATCCTGTGCCTGAGAACTGACTCCGCGCAGGAAAAAGCGCAGCCAAATCTCCCAGTCACCACGTTGGGATACAGACAGGAGATGGTCATAGTATTCCTGGCGGTAATGTTCGAAGTAAACGCTCAGGTTAAGCAATGGTTGAGGCAGAATATTCCATTCAGTAAAGAGCAAAGCCATAAGCAGGCGGCCCACCCGGCCATTGCCATCCAAAAATGGATGGAGAGCCTCGAACTGGTAATGAATCATCGCCGCCCGCGCCAAGACTGGTACATCAGTGCCTGTATGGATGAACTTCTCCAAATCACCCAATGCCTGATTCATCTCATCAACTGGTGGGGGAACATAAGTGGCAGTCATAATCGTACTACCGGCTGGTCCAATCCAGTTTTGGGTGCGTCGAAATTCACCTGGAGTCAGGTTTCCGCCACGCACGCCGTGCATCAATTTCTCATGGATTTCACGGATCAATCGAAGGCTGATCGGTAAAGTTTTCAATCGTTCCATCCCATAATCCAGAGCTGTAACGTAATTATGAACTTCACGCACGTCATCTCCTGACTCAAGGAAGGATAACTGGGTAGTTTCATAAGTGTAGAGTTCTGCCAGTGTCGCGCGTGTGCCCTCAATGCGTGAAGAAAGTACCGCTTCTCGACGCATAAAAGGTTGAATCAGTAAGCGTAGAAAGGGAAACGCACCTGCCAGCGTGGCCAGACGGCTCAGATCACGTTCCGCTTCAGACAATGCGGAAATTAACGGCAGAGACCAGACCAACTTGGGCGGCAGGGGCGCTGGAATAAAAGCATGGTAACCATTTTGAGTTAGGATAACCTGTCCTGCTTCGGGAGAACGAAAATCACTAGGATTCATTGCACTATATCCAAGGGACGTTGTAAATAACTGGATTTATAATAACACTTAAGCCAAAATATGTAAATTAGAGAACTTTTTATTTACACTTGGAGGATATAGCCACTATAATCATGCCACGCGGTATAATGCGAGCATCTCATTTTTGGAACGCACTATGTCATCCATCCCACGAATTTCAAAATCAATTATCGCCCACTGGACAGACAATGTTTACTTCCAGCGAGGACAAAAATACTATGAACAAGGGGCCATCTACGAACAGCGGATTCAGGGGATGGTCCTCAAATCCAAATGCTCTGGGTCGCAGGCCCCCTTTTATCGTCAGGAAGTCTTATTCGACAGCAAGGGAATTAAATCCGCAGAATGTACCTGTCCTGTAGGGGATGGTGGACATTGCAAACATACCGTCGCATTATTGCTAACCTGGGTGAACAATCCCAACTCTTTCCAGGAAGTCGATGCGATTGAAACCATCCTCGAAAAACTTTCCAAACCCGAATTGATTGCCCTCATTAAGCAAATGATCGAACAGGAACCAGACTTGGAATCCCTGCTTGAACTTCCTCTTGCGGGAGGAGAAAACAAACCGCTAAATATAAAAGCAATTCGCCGACAGGCAGAACAAGCCTTTCAAGGCGCAGACTTTGAATGGGGTTATGCACGTGAAATCAAACGGGATTTGAATCCGCTTTTGAAACTCGCGGCAGGCTATTTGTCCCGCGATGATGCGGAAAATTCTGCTTCGATTTACATAACCATCATCGAATCCATCATGGACAATGAAAATGCCGCTCTCGGAGATGAAGAAGGAGAATTATTAGGTGTAGTATATGAATGCGCCGAAGCACTTGGTCATTGCTTATCCCAAATCAAGGACTCAAAAAAGAGACTTGAGATTCTACAAACCCTGTTCAGCGCATACCAGTGGGACACGATAAAAATAGGCGGAGTTGGCGCAGCGGATTGTGTACCAGAAATCCTTACAACACAAACCATTCCCGAAGAACGCATAGAAATCGCAAAATGGACGCGCAAAATTCTTCCGAGAGGAAACAGTTGGAGCGATGGCTATCATCGCGAAACTCTTGGCAGGCTTCTGCTTGATCTCGAATCAGACATTCTTGATGATGAGTCCTATTTGAAACTTTGCCGTGAAACAGGACGTTTGAATGATCTAATTGAACGTCTGCTCAAACTCAAAAGAATTACTGAAGCTGAAGACGCCGCCAGAGTCGCAGAGGATTACCCTTTGTTCAAGACACTTGAGATTTTTACAACTCACGGGCAAGCCTCGCTCGCCGAAAAACTTGTGACCGAAAGACTGAAAACCATCAAAGATGACCGCCTGGTGGATTGGCTGGCAAACAAGCTCAAAGAACGCGGGGATTTGGCTGGTTCATTGGAATTGGAGGAAAGACTATTTTGGAAATACCCCAACATCGATAAATATGAAAAACTTCGCAAACTGGCAAAGCAACTTAATGGTTGGGATAATTTAAGAAGCCATATCATCCATGAACTTGAAAGTAAAAAAGATTTTGATTTCCTTGTCAATCTTTACCTCTATGAAAAGGAAGTAGGGAATGCACTTACAACGCTTGAAAAAATGACAGAACGCTGGGGAGACCATCCCCTGCATATTGAAGTGGCTCAAGCGGCAAAGAAACAATATCCCCAGGAATCTATTCGGCTGTTTACAAAAGAAGCGGAACGCTTTATTAATTACCGTGACCGGGGCAATTATTCACAAGCCGCACTTTGCCTGCGTGAGATTCGTGACGTTTACCGTGACTTGAAAGAAATTGAAACATGGAACAAATTCATCAAAGAAATACGTGAACGTTTCCGCAAGCTTCCCGCGCTTCAAGATGAACTAAGCCAACTCAAACTATGACAATCCCGTCCAATCTCTCATCATCCCTCCATCAGCATTTCGGTTTTGACTCCTTCCGCGCAGGGCAGGAAGAAGCGATTCACTCACTGCTTAACAATCAACACACACTCGCCATCATGCCCACGGGCGCGGGTAAATCGCTCATCTATCAACTCGCCGCACTTCAACTCGAAGGCATCACACTGGTTATTTCTCCGCTCATCGCGTTGATGAAAGACCAGGTGGACGCACTCAACCGCAAAGGAATTCCCGCTACATTTATCAACAGCGCGATGCCTGTCACAGAGCAAAAAGATAGATTGACCTTCATCTCACAGGGGAAATATAGACTCATCTACGTCGCGCCCGAACGATTACGCAGTGTGACTTTTCTCCAATCGCTTCAAAATCTGACCTTGAGCCTGCTCGCTGTTGACGAAGCCCACTGCATCTCAGAGTGGGGACACGACTTCCGTCCCGATTATCTGCACATCGCCGAAGCGCGTAAACAACTTGGAAACCCGCTCACAGTTGCTCTTACCGCCACTGCAACTCCAAAAGTACAAAATGACATCGTCCGTTCATTGGCATTGCCCGAATCAACGAAGCGCATCGTAACAGGCTTCAACCGCCCCAACCTCACGCTTGAAGTGAAATACACTGCGGACACTGAATCCAAATTCCGCGCGTTGAATGAATTATTGAATCTGCATCCTAACGGGGCAACATTAATTTACACAGGCACCCGCCGCGACGCAGAAGAAGTCGCGGAGTTCGTGCGCGTCGTCTGCAAACTCAAAGCGGAACATTATCACGCGGGTCTGCCCGCCGAAGATCGTGCAAGGATACAAGAACGCTTCATCAATGGAACGACTCCCGTCGTCGTTGCCACCAACGCCTTCGGCATGGGCATTGACCGCGCTGACA
>DATEDD010000215.1:0-4426 GCA_035286565.1 Anaerolineales bacterium | reverse complement strand
AGGCGGGCATGATCACCCGTCCCGTTAGAGAAAGAAGCGTGCAAGAGGTGGTGGATGCCGCAGATGCGGCAGTCCGCTCGACGGGGTTCGAAGAACTCGCGTTGATGTCGTTGTCTTCCTCCGATTATACATATGTCAACGAGTTGGTGGATGCGATCAGCAAGCGTTTTGAGGGGCGTAAACTTACCGTCTCGCTTCCGTCACTGCGAATCGAATCTGTTTCAGTGGATCTGATGGATAAATTAAAACAACATCGCTCCGGCGGATTTACACTCGCGCCCGAAGCCGCCAGCGAACGTATGCGCCGCATCATCAACAAATTTATTCCCGATGAAGATATTATCAATACCACCCGTGATATTTACACCCGCGGCTGGAAGACGATCAAGTTATATTTCATGATCGGGCATCCAAGTGAAACAATCGAAGATGTGCAAGCCATCGTAGACCTATGCAAACGTATCATTGATGAAGGACGTAAAGCGGCGGGCTGGAAGGTTAAACTAAACGTAGGCGTAAGCACTTTTGTGCCAAAACCGCAAACTCCCTTCCAATGGGTTGCATGTGATACAAGAGAAAATATTTTAGAAAAACAAGCATTGCTCAAACGTCAGCTGCTTAAAGATAAAAATATCAAGTTAAGTTGGACAAAACCCGAAGACACTTTGCTCGAAGCTTGGCTCACACGCGGCGACCGTAGAATGGCAGAGGTCATTTTCAGCGCTTGGAAGAATGGCGCGAAATTCGACGCATGGGATGAAGCAAAAAAACAGGAAGCCTGGCTGTCTGCGTTTGAAGAACATGGTCTTGACCCTGCGTTTTACACACACCGCCAGCGCCGCACGGACGAAGTCTTTCCGTGGGAACACATCACGGCTGCAGTGCGTAAGAATTTCCTGTTTCAGGATTTCCGGCAATCGCTCGAAGGCCAAATCCGCGTGGACTGCCGTTTGAATTGTTTCGCCTGCGGCATTTTACCGACATTCGCAAACCTGCGCCGCGATAATCCCGGCGAAGGCTGGAAGTGCCCGGATGTGAAAAGTCCAGCTACAGTGACCAGTAATCAGGTGTCAGTACTCAGTGATCAGTTACCTGTGGCGGGTAATTAATAATCCAATGGACAAAATCACTTTTTCTACTCGTTTGCAACGCGAGCGCGATAAATTTGAGTTGCTCTTGAACCGAGTCGGCTTCACGCGCCAGATGACAATGGTGGGCGTTTTGGGCAGTCTCTCCATCAAAGATATGCTGGTGGATATTCTCACGCGGGAACAATTCATAGCAGACCGTCTGAGTGAGATCCTGCACGGCGAAATTTATTCGCCCTGCACATCGCATACCGCTTTGGAATATTTCCAAAACAAATATGGGTATCCAGATTACGAATCTCCATTATTGGAAAAAGAAAAAAGAAATCACCTTGTAACCTATAAACATAAGAACATCGGCTTGGACGATATCGTCGAGCAGGAACTGGCGGCGTATTCGAATATCCTGGACTCATTCCAAAAGCTGACCCTTGACCACTGCCTGGACCATGACCTTTTCCATCGCGCCGCCGAACATACTTACAAACCTTATCGCCGAATGAGCCATGAAATTAATTTCTGGCTAAACTCAATTACGGCGGAATCAAAATAACCATGCGCGCAAGGATCACATTTACAAAACAAGGCGCACTAAGATACACCGGTCACCTTGACCTGCATAGATTATGGGAACGTGCCATGCGCCGCGCAGATCTGCCACTCAGCTATTCCCAGGGATTTCATCCGCAGCCGAAGATCAGCATTGCCGCCGCCCTGCCGCTCGGATTCTCGTCACGGGCCGAAGTTGTGGACGTTCGTTTCAATGAAGAGATTTCCACTGAAGAAATTGCCTCTCGATTAAAAGATAATTTACCTGTTGATATAAAAGTCACCAAAGTTGAAGGCGTGGACGAACGCGCGCCTGCTTTGCAAACGCAGGTTCGCTCAGCGAAGTACGAAGTTCATTTGACAGAACCAGTTGACAAATCCGATCTGACACGAAAGGTTGGAGAACTGATGATGTCCGAATCCCTTCCACGTGAACGTCGAGGCAAATCCTATGATCTGCGTCCGCTTATCGAAACGCTCAATGTGATCACAGAAGCAAACGGAAAAGTCTCGCTTCGTATGACACTCTCTGCGCGCGACGGCGCAACAGGCCGCCCTGAAGAAGTATTGAATATGCTTGACATTGAGCCGGAATATACAAGTGTGGAAAGAACACGCCTGATCTTTGAAGAATAAATATTCATCCTGAGCGGAGCCGCATGATTTTTTCGGCGCTCAGGACGCAGGACATCAACAACAGGAGAAATCAAATGGCACTTGTCGTTTCTTTGTTCTTTGGTTTAGTTCCCATGTTCCTTTTTGCGGCTTTTGTATATTGGCTGGATCGGTATGAAAAAGAACCCATAGCTTTACTAGGGGCGACCTTCTTTTGGGGTATGGTGATCGCGGGGGGCGGCGCATTTATCATCAACACCGCGTTCGGCATGGGCATTTATATTTTCACTGGCTCGGAAGGTACTGCTGAAATGGGCACCACTTCCATCGTTGCCCCTGTCGTTGAGGAAATTTTCAAGGGGCTTGCAGTTGCCATCATGTTTTTCATCTTTTATAAGGAATTTGATTCCATTTTGGATGGCATCATTTATGGTGGTATGGTGGGACTGGGCTTTGCGGCGACAGAAAACACAATTTACATATATCGCAATGGTTATCTCGATGGCGGCTGGGCAGGATTGTTCCTGCTGGCTTTCATCCGCGTGATTCTCGTAGGCTGGATGCATGCCTTCTTTACAGCGTTTACAGGAATTGGCTTTGCTGTTGCACGTACGAACAAAAATATACTCGTCAAGTTCATCGCCCCGCTTGTTGGTTTAGGAATAGCCATTTCAGTACATGCCTTCCATAACACCTTCGGCGGTCTCGTCGGTGGTCTGGGCGGTCTCGCCGCAGGCACTTTCATTGACTGGATCGGCTGGGCGTTTATGCTTGGCTTCATCATATGGATGATCAACCACGAACGCAATATTGTAAAGAAACAACTTGAAGAAGAAGTATATGCCGGTCTGATCTCTCAGGCACAATATCAAAATGCGATCTCCCCCTGGAACATGACTACAGCAGGTCTGCACGGAAAAGCCACAGCCCGCTTATATCAAGTCTGCGGAGAGCTGGCTCACAAGAAAGAACAATTGACAAAGCATGGCAACGAAAGCCGAAACTTGGCGATCATCGAATCACTCCGCACAGAACTTGCCTCGCTCGCTGCACAGGCAAAATAATACCGTTTGATACATAAACCCAACGGGTTTGGTATGGTAAAATTTTATACGTTAGCCCCCGTAGCTCAGTGGATAGAGTATTGGCCTCCGAAGCCGAGGACCGCAGTTCGAGCCTGCGCGGGGGCACAAAAAAGCTGCCTTGACTGGCGGCTTTTTGTTTGACCGATTAGCTTATTTCGCACTACTCAATTTTTGGATAGAATAGTTCCTATGGCTTATAAAAACTGCGCTCTGCTTATTTTCCTGGTGATCGTGACTTCAAGTTGCGATGTGGAACTGGAGAACCAAAGGACGTTTACAGCAACTCCGGGATTTGTCACGGCCACATTGCCCGCCGCACCGAGACCACTTCCTACGCAAACGCCGCCCCCGCCTACGCCTATCCCAACCATCACTCCCATCGAAGGGTTAACCACTGCTCAAATCAACGTGCGGGCTGAAACTTCCACAGCAAGTGAAAACCTGGGCATGATCGCTCAATTTTCAACTGTCCAGGTGATTGGGAAGGATGCAAGCGGAAGTTGGTATCAGATCATTTATACAAATTCACGCATCGGCTGGGTTCGTGCGGAGTTTGTGCAGGTCAATGCATCAGCGCAGATCCCTGTCATTAAATCAGGAACAGGCAACGGGTCCGGTCTGAGCGGGCTTGTCATCCAGAAAATAAATGTTCGCAACGGCCCTGGGACAACCTATGATATCCTCGGAATATTAAATCCAAATGATGTGGTTTTCATGACGGGTAAAAGTCCCAGCGGAGCGTGGATACAAATCGAGTATACAAATACGGCTGATGGAAAAGGTTGGGCGGCTTCCGAGTTCTTAAAAATTGAGGACGCCGAATCCCTGCCAGTAATTGAGGAGACAGGGGCATCACAGCAGACGCCAACCGAAATCGTCGGTACGCCCGCCACCATAATATTGCCAGCCATGCAGGATGGTGATTCAATGGGTGCTCCATTCGCGAAGGTAACGATTGCACCGGGGAGCACGCGTGCTTTTCAGGTGAATGGCGATGTTTCTGCACCTGAAGGGGATGCCGAAGATTGGGTTGAATTCACTTCATACAACTCGTTGGTCGTGGTTCAACTATTATGTTCAAGTAATGTT
>DATEDD010000214.1:0-4261 GCA_035286565.1 Anaerolineales bacterium | reverse complement strand
TTATGACCGGGCGCGTTAAGGTATGGGTGATTGAACTTCCCCCAGCAATGGCAACACTTAGTTGAGGTGAAGCAGCAGCAGCATCGAATGCAACTTTGGATTCTTCCCCCAACACCGTCTGCATCACGCTTGCGGGTATCGCGGCCTTGGAACGGACCATGGTCGCCTGAGACACAATCGCCGTCGGGGCCAGGTAGGTGATGGTAACGGCTTGCCCAAATCGGATCTTATCGCCAGACATTAGAGGCACCCTTGCGGTCAACCGTTTGTCGTTGAGGTAGGTACCGTTGCTGCTATCCAGGTCCTCCAACATATAGGACTCCCCTTCACGTGTTAACCTGGCGTGCCGGCGGGATATGCCAGCAGAGGGAATGGTTACATCGCTGCTGGGATCGCGGCCGATAATGATTTCCGGCCGGGTAAGTTCGACTTCCTTGGGAGAACCCGTTTCTTCGCTGAAGATGAATTTAAAATTATTTGATTGCATCACTGGTCTGTTCCCTTTTTATGGATTTTCAGCCGGACAACTCAAAAAAATAATATGTTATATTTACCCTTCCGTAAGAAGGGTCACGATAATAAGACAAATACCATAATATTATACCTTTTTGCTGTAATGCATGTCAAGCAACTTGAAGTTTGTGTTTCCTTTTGGATTGTTAGGGGTTTTAGATAAACATATGGAGCTAATTTGAATGCTTATCTAGCCACCCTCTTCACCTTCATCATCGCCCTTGTCTTCCTGCGCGTCATGGACTTTCTCGCCCAGCGCGGAATGATCGAGAGCAGATTGAGCCGCAAGATCATCCACATAGGCATGGGGCCGGTTTTTGTTCTGTGCTGGCTGATGTATCCCGATGTGCAGATTGGACGCTGGCTGGCTGCGCTGGTTCCACTGGTTATAACTGCACAATTTGCATTGGTTGGGACGGGCATCATCAAGGATGATGCGGCTGTGAAAGCAATGACACGCACGGGGGATCGACGCGAGCTGCTGCGCGGCCCATTGTTTTATGGCATGATGTTCGTCTTCCTAACGCTGATCTATTGGAAGGATTCGCTGATCGGGATTCCTGCGTTGATGATCATGTGTGGTGGCGATGGGAGTGCAGATATCCTCGGTCGCCGGATCCACTCGCCCAGGTTGCCTTGGTCTCGTGAAAAGAGCGTTGCTGGTTCTTTGAGTGTGTTCGCAGGTGGCTGGTTGTTGAGCATTTTTATCCTCTCGGTCTACGTATGGATGGGAACTTTTAGCGGCCCGCTCAGCAAATTTCTATTGCCTGTCACATGGATTGCATTGGCTGCAACGTTGATCGAATCGCTGCCCTTCAAAGACGTTGATAACATCACCGTCACAATTGCGTCTGTGTTGATCGGTTATCTGGTTTTCTAGAATAAAGGCGGCTGAGTCCTACGCCAGCTTTGGAGCGGGCGAGTCCGCCGTGTGTGTTTGCATGCAAGGTTAAGCGGCTGGAAGCGATTTTCGAAACCCGGTTCTTCTAGCCTTAAGAAGCCCCACTTTAAGAATATGCCTGTGAAAGGCACTGGCGCCGACCTCGACCTGGAATCCGTTATCAACCAAATACCTTAGGAGGTCTTTATAGTTATGGCCATGGGCGAGATAATCATGATATTCAATAAATATTTTATCTACCTTGCGCAATACTTTTGAGGGAGTATTAAGAAGGATAAGATATTCCGCTCCCTCGGCATCTATTTTTAGATAATTCACCCTGTCAACATCGTTTGCCTGCAGGATTTCCGCAAGTGATATCGTGCGAACGATTGTCCTGTTTTGGGTATCCGCTTCAAAGAATGAATGAGACAGACTCATGTGCTCTGAATTGAATAAGACGGCCTCACCAGCCTTGTTTGATACTGCGAGCTTGAAGGTTTGAAGGTTTGTGAGATCATTTAGCTTCTTGTTTTCCTCCAACAGTCCATAATTCTCTTCATTGGGCTCAAACGCGAAGATCCGGCCGCGGGTTGCTTGCCTGGCAGCCCAAACAGAAAACGCTCCGATATGGGCGCCGATGTCAACAACAACATCGCTGAGACCGATGGTGAAATGTTCATTTTCGTATTCTTTTAGCCGCCAAACTTCATACGTGGCTTGTCTATCGAAAGTATTCACCCTCATTTTTAGTCTGGTTGTAGGGTCCAACTGTTGAATAAATGTTTTTTTTCCTAACAAGCGAAGATAAAATAAAGGGGCAAATATTAATCCAAATTGAAAAAGTTTCTGACTGAGTATTCTCATGATTCGGGAAGCTCCTGCGTAAAAATCGATTTACACAAAAAGTGAAGCGCTCCACATTACACAACCTGAACAGAGGGTGGTTCGCAATCACCGGTTAAAAAGTGTAGAGACTCGCCTTTGGGCAGGAGTCTTTTGCAGGCTGCGCTTCATCGGTTGTCGCCTTCAAATCTCTTAGCAACCACCCAAACGCCTATGGGTCCTTGTTCTGGTCGGACTTCCCTTTAATACATCAATGTTTGATATATTTTCTAACAAAATCATCGCCGTTATGAGCACGAGCAAGCCCGATTGCAATAGCAGGCAGGCTGGTGACGCCAGGATAGATCATATAACGCTTTTCCCATCGCGGATGAAACTTATCTTTAAAAGTATGTAAACCTTTGAAAAAATGTAACCTGCTGAAGTTTTCATAGAAGTAGTGCAAAGCCTTTTCTATCACAGGGTCATCAGGTTTCTCGCCGATACCGGAAAGCGGGCTAAATCCTAAACTGAAAGTTGTGTGTTCCTTTTTCTTTGCCCAATCAAAGACGAATAAAAAAAGTAGCTCCATCGTGCTGTGTTTAATCTCGCAACGGCGGCGCATCAGGTCAAACGCGGCTCCGTTGCGTTGGTACATGGATACAATGTTCGTAAATGCGCTAATGGTTCCTTCTGGCGTATACACCGCCGCTACAGTGCCAAAACGAATATAATTATCATCAAACCAGCCCACCGAGAATCGGGGTTCACTACCCTTCTTCTCGGCTAACCATTCATCGCTAATTGTTCTCAATTCACCCAACAATGCATCGCTCAACGGAGGATCATAAATTTCAACCCGGTGACCAAGCCGCGTTAGGCGATTCATCACATTTCGAATTTTCTTTCCTGCCTTATTTTCAACTGTACTAGTAGTGAAATCTAAAATTGCCTCCTGGCCAATGCTCATCGCATTAAACCCAGCAGCTTTGTAAATTTTTAGATAATCGGGCTGAACCTGATAAAAACAGGCCTGCCAGCCATTATGGGCGCAAAAACCCTTAAAGGCAATGATGGATGGTTCAACATCAGTTTCCAAGCCAATCGGGTCGCCAAGCGCAAGGGCGATTCCTCCCTTTACAACAAAGGCAATTACTGATTCGTTTGGGCTAAAAAAATAGGATTTGTCTTCGAACAGGGTGCAAGGTGCCATGGATGTATGCCCATACTTCTCAACGATTGCCTGAGCACGCATACGCTCATCCTTTGTTGCTGGCTGGCGAACATGGATAGGACGAAAAATCATGACAATACCTACCCAATTATACACAATTCTATGATAAAGTTCAGTCTATCCGTCCGCAAAATAGTGGCTAATGTCTGTAACCGGTTCCAATCGAATATATAAAGTCATTACCACAAGGAAATGTCTCGCAATTTCCCTTTGCCGTTTGATTGGCAGAACTCGCAACAAATGAGATCTGTAAATAGTAGAGTAAATCATTTCTAAAATCAATCATATTTTCTTGGCAGTTAGGACTGCAAGGAAACCTTATGCTCCAACTACGATTTTCCTTTCCACAAACGGACATCGATACTTTACCAGCTGCAGAATTGGCGGCGTATTCAAATTGACCTCCTGCATAAGTGTTTGGAGCACAGGTTTGCAATCCGTCGAAGTCATTTTATTGAAAACTGTCAGGCTGCCAGACTGACCCCATTTGAGACTTTCGCATTTTCAGGAAAGTCCCACAGAGCCTATACATGAATTTAGAAGAAACACCGCTTTAGTGTTATAAATCAAAATATTTTATTTTATTGGGTAAAAATTTTTATGAAGCGATCTTACCGTCCAGAGCTCGAAGCATCCTTTATACCGAACACCCTCGTCAACTTGCTACGGTGGAGAGCGGATCAAGATCGCGATAAATTGGTTTACAGATTCCTGGAGGATAAGGAGTCTGATATCCTCACTATTACCTATGCCGAACTGGATCGCCGCGCGCGCGCCATTGGGGCATGGTTGGAAAGTTTTGGCGCGAG
>DATEDD010000213.1:0-5042 GCA_035286565.1 Anaerolineales bacterium | reverse complement strand
GCGGCGTTTTCAGCGTAAATCTTGCGCCAAGGACGGCGCAAGGAGCATCTAAGCAATTCGAAGGTCAAATTGACTTTTGACCTTTGACCTTCGACAAAAGCTTTTCGGGTTGATTTGCATACTCTTCCAAAGGAATTTCCTTTTTAGTCAAAGCCATCAACGTGTCCGTCAGCAATTCATTGACGGGAGTCGGAATCCCGCGCGCTTTTCCCTCGCGGACAACTGCGCCGTGCAAATATTGCACTTCGCTTTGGCCGCGGCTTCGCGCAGAGTACAGGTCAATGTGGAAGGACGGCATCTTGGCGCCGCGTCCACTGCCTGCGGCGCGGGAGAGGAAAGGTTTGGAAAGCCAGAGAGGCAGTTTCGTGGCGAATGCCAATGCTTTGACAGGCGTGCCAGGCAAGTCCACGACTTTGAGATTTTGCGCCTTCATCACTGCGAGACATTCCTTCAACATGTCAATTTCAAGTTTGTATAATTTCCTGTTTGCAAAAACCTGCGCGGCGGTCATATTGAGGATCGCAGAGGTTGGGTTGGCGATCAGGTTGGTGAGCATCTTCGACCATTTCATGCTGTGCGCTTCGGGATACAAACGACATTTGAGAAAGGCACGATCCAATGTGGTGACAAGTTTCTCCGAGAGCGGATGCCCGGCTGCCACGCCCACGCCGCGTAATTTTTCGAGGACAATATCGCCCGGTCCGCGGCGGCCAATGGCAGAAGTGACTGTGCCATAAATGACCTTATCCGCGCCCAGCACGCTCGCAATGGCTTGTTCATTTTCCACGCCGTTGGAAAGGCACAGAAGCGGGGGGAGTTTATCTGCAAAAGATTTCAAGCCTTCCAATGCGGAAAGGGTATCGAAGGATTTCAATGCAAAGATGGCTGTATCAAATGGGCCAAACTTCAAGGCTTCTTTAAGTGAAGGTTCGATCACAAAGGAACGCGGGTCAATAATGAAGGCATCTTTTGTCCCTTCAACTCCACGCAAAGCGCGCTTTCTTCCCTGCGAGAGCCTCAGGGCAACGCTTTCATCAATGGTCAGGTCAAGTCTTAATCCCTTCTGGCGCAATTCCTTCACCATTTCCGGCTGTTCCACGAAAACGACTTGATGCCCCGCCAGCGCCAGTGACCCGCCAATATAGGTGCCGATGGCGCCTGCGCCAAAAACGAGAAATTTTAGGTCAGCGGATTGAGAAAGAGGTTGTACCATGACTCTCCGAATTGGGATTTACGAATTACCATTTACGACTGGTGGTCGAGCAGCCCCGAACGGTGTACTGAGCCTGCCGAAGTATGCTTTTTGGGGACTTACCGCGGCCCGAATTTATTCCCCATCATCCGGCAGTTTGCCCTTCAATAAATAAATTGGGCGGCGTTTCACTTCCTGAAAAATATACCCGACATACACACCGATAAAGCCCAGCAGGATCATGATGATACCGCTGGCGATCAGCAAGACTCCCATCAATGAACTCCAGCCGGCCACCACCCGCTCTGTTTGACCTGTCAGCCACAGGATCAATACATAAGCCAATTGCGCAATCGCCAGAACAAAGAAGGCCAATCCCGAACTTAATCCAATATATAAAGGCGCCAGCGAGAAGGAAAAGACTGCGTCCGATGCCAAGCGGATCATTTTACCCGCAGAGTATTTCGATACGCCTGCCAGGCGCGCAGGCTCGTGATAGGGGAGAATGACGCTGTTGTATCCCATCCAGGAGATCATGCCGCGCAGAAAACGATGATATTCGTGCATCGAACGCAGTCCATCCAATGCGTTGCGCGAAAGTGCGCGAAAATCTGCCGCGCCCTGCAAGACCAGTGTGCCGCTGATCTTATTGATCAGCCAGTAGAAAAAATTGGAGGTAACTTTTTTAATTGAAATCAATCGGTCATTCTCCATGCGCTGAGCCTGCACAATGTCAAACCCCTGTTGGATGAGCTTGATCATTTGCGGAAGCATCTCGGGCGGGTGCTGGCCATCCGCGTCCATCGAAATCATCAGGTCTCCGCGCGAGGCATCCATGCCGGCTGTCAGCGCGGCTTGGTGCCCAAAGTTGCGGCTGAGCTGGAGCAGTGAAATGCGCGCGTCGTCGTCCGCTATTTTTCGGAGCGTGGCAACCGTCCCGTCGTTTGAGCCGTCGTCTACATATATGAATTTAAAATCATAAGGAAGCGCATCCACGACGCGGCAAATATCCGCATAGGTCTGTCCGACCACTTCGGACTCGTTATAAACGGGGATGACCAGGTCAACTTTGAGTTTATGTTTTTTGGGAGACATCGGGAGGATTTTACCACGCGCTTCACAAGCGCACCGCGTGCCTGTCAGCCAGTAAACGGAGTGTGCGCTCCATCTCGGAATTTTTCTGCTCAACACTCCAGCCAAGCGCCACCCCCACTGCATCAGCGATCTCTTCCACGCGATCCTTTGTCAAGCGCCCCAGCATGGCAAGCATTGTGCGCCGCAGTAGGATATCGTCGAGATGAAGCGCCTTCTCGATTTGAGCAAGGAAGGTGATCTCGCGGCGCGAATAATCAGGCAGAGAATTTAACGGCGCATCAGCGGCGCGCTTGATATAAGCGGCAAGCTCTTCGGCGCGGGTGCCGTAGCGCGCATATAAAATTTGCAGGCGTTCCTTGCTTAAGCCCGTCCGCGCGGCGAAGCCGTCAATTTGATATTTCTGTTCATTCGCACCTGTTGAATAACCGCGGCCGCCGCCAATCGGAAGGTCGCGCGTACTTTTCTGGCGGGTCTTTCCAAGATAAGCCAGCGTTTTATCCGTGACTCGCTCAGCAAAGGCGCGGAAGGAAGTCCACTTGCCGCCTACCAGCGAATAGACGGGGAAATTCAAATTTGTCCCATCACCGCTAAGCACTTCAATATGATGGTCGCGGCTGGACTGACCTGTATATTTTGCCTCACTGTTTGCCAGCGGACGCACGCCCGTAAAACGAAATACGATATGCTCGCGAGTTACCTTGACGGACGGGAATATCCGCGCGATCATTTCTATGAAATAATCCACTTCTTCTTCGGTGCAGCGTGCTTGATCGGGATGGTCAATTTTGATGTCTGATGTGCCGACCAGCGCCTTGTCGTACAACGGGAAGATCAGCACAATACGCCCGTCTTTATTTTCAAAGAAAAACTCATGATTTCCAATCACGGCACATAGTTCGGGATGATCCAAAACGAGATGAGAACCTTTTGTGCCGCCAATGAGGCGCGTGGACAAGCCGAGGCTGTGATTGGCAATATCAATCCACGGACCCGCGGCATTGATGACCAGTTTCGGGCGGACTTCATAGGTTTCATCGCTTAACTCATCGCGCAGGATGACCGTATCCTTTTCTCCGCTGACCATGCTCATATAATTCAGAGTGTTTGCATTGGGGTTGTCGGCTTCTGCGTCTAAGAGAATTTCAAGCGCAAGCCGCTCAGGGTTTGAGATCAATCCATCGTAATAGGTTGCAGTGTTTACGATCTCAGGATTCAAGCGAGTCCAGCGATTCAGCGATTTGGCGCGCGAAGTAAATTGGTGACGAGGAACTGTGCGGTTCGCGGAGCGGCCTGTGTAGGCATCGTACATCAGCAAACCGAGTTTAATAATCAACGAGCCGCGCTCGGAGGGTTTATCGAGCCAGCCTAAAAACTTAAGCGGCGCATTGAAAATACCTGAAAAATATTTGAAGATCGGAATCGTCGTCGGAAGAGGTTTGACAATATGCGGCGCATTCTGGATCATGCGGTTGCGTTCCCGTACCGCCTCACGCACCAGACGAAACTCACCGTTCTCCAAATATCGAATCCCGCCATGCGCCATGTGAGAGGAGGCCGCGCTCGCGCCCGAACAAAAATCTCCGCGGTCCACCAGAAGCACATCCACGCCATTAAGCGTCAGGTCACGGAATGTGCCGATGCCGTTGATCCCCGCGCCGACGATCAGCACGGAGATTTCGGGATTTTCTTTAAGCGATGAAAGAATTTCATTTCGATTCATTTTTATCCAAATAGATTTATGCCGCGAATACTTCGACGGGTCCAGTACAAGTTTCGCTGATTGACGCTGCGGCGAGAAACGAACAGTGAAGTATAATGTGCATTAATGGAGACTGACATGAAAAAGAAAATATTTACTGTGATCGTGGAACGCGACCCTGAGTCGGGTTGGTTGGTAGGCGATGTGTCCGAACTGCCAGGATGTTATACACAGGCTCCTGATTTGCCAAAGTTGGAGAAAAATATTGAAGAAGCTATACGCGGATATTTGAAAGTTGCTTCCTCTAAGGAGCCGGCGCCCGAGTTTGTAGGTACATTTCGCATTGGCATAGCAGGATGAGTCGTTTACGTTTAGTTGCATTTAGCACACTGGCTAAAGTGGCTGAAGCAAAAGGCTTTTATCGAATACGGCAGGAAGGGAGTCATAATATTTTTCGCAGTGCCGATGGAAAGATCATTGTTATTCCCAATCATGGTTCACAGGTGATTGTGCGCCCATTGTTGAGAAAAATCCTGCGCGATATGGGGGTTAGTCCGGATGAGTACGAAGCGATTTTGAAAAAATTATAAACCAAATATCAAGATGGCGTAGATTTATTCAACCCAATCAAATGTGCGCGTGACAGCTTTCTTCCAACTTGAGTATAAACCCTGGCGCAGTTTCGCATCCATTTTGGGAGTCCACTCTTTATCTCTGCCCCAGTTGGCGCGCAGTTCATCGTAATCCTTCCAAAAGCCGACAGCGAGTCCCGCCGCGTATGCAGCGCCTAACGCGGTCGTCTCCGCAACCTTTGGGCGCACGACAGGCACGTTCAAAATATCAGATTGAAATTGCATCAGCAATTCATTGAAGACCATGCCCCCATCCACTTTGAGCGCGGTCAACTTCACACCTGAATCTGCTTCCATCGCGTCAAGCACTTCGCAGGTCTGATAGGCAGTTGCTTCCAACGCAGCTCGTGCAATGTGACCTTTATTCACATAACGAGTCATACCCAGTATTGCGCCGCGCGCATCGGATTTCCAATAGGGCGCG
>DATEDD010000212.1:0-6787 GCA_035286565.1 Anaerolineales bacterium | reverse complement strand
TCCTGCCTCATCATGCCAACTGGAGCGACTTCTTCTCCAACCTCAAATACATTGTCATTGACGAAGCCCATACCTATCGCGGAGTCTTTGGCTCGCATGTGGCCAACGTCATCCGCAGGCTCAAGCGCGTGGCAAAATTTTATGGCGCAAAACCGCAGTTCATACTTGCATCAGCAACGATTGGCAACCCAAAAGAGCTCGCTGAAAATCTAATAGAAGAACAGGTTGTTTTAATTGACAACGACGGCTCCTCGCGCGGCGAACGTCATTTCATCATTTACAACCCGCCGGTCACAGACGCAGCCCTGGGGTTAAGAAAAAGCAGCCTGCTTGAAAGCGTAAGACTGGCAAATGATTTGCTTGCGCACGATATTCAAAGTGTAGTCTTTGCGCGGACCAGAAGAAGTGTTGAAATCATTTTGACGTATCTTCAAGGAAATCGAGAGTCGGGAATCGGGAATCGGAATTCGTCCTACGACTCCCCGCGAAGCGTCCCGATTCCCAATTCCCAGATACGCGGTTATCGCTCTGGCTACCTGCCGCATCAGCGGCGCGAGATCGAACAGGGCCTGCGCAACGGTTCGGTCAAAACTGTCGTTGCCACGAATGCGCTTGAATTGGGAATCGATATCGGCGGATTGGGCGCGGCAATCCTGGTCGGGTATCCGGGCACAATCGCAAGCGCGAGACAGCAGGCGGGTCGGGCAGGACGCGGAGATGATCCTGCGGTCTCTGTGCTGGTCGCCTCGCCGAATCCGCTTGACCAGTTCCTCGCGCACCATCCTGAATATTTTTTCGGCAGTTCACCAGAGATGGCTTTGGTGAATCCAAATCACCTGCTTATTTTGCTGGAGCATTTGCGTTGTGCGATGTTCGAACTGCCTTTTCAAAAAGGCGATGGCTTTGGGAATATCTCTGATGAATTGCTTGATGAATACCTTGAATTTCTTGTCGCCAATCAAGACGCTCATTTTTCCAATGAAAAATATTATTGGATGAAAGACCAATATCCCGCCGCGAATATTTCACTGCGTTCCGCCTCGCCGCATAGCGTGGTACTGCAAAGCGTGACTGAAGATGGCAGACCGTTGACGATTGGAACAGTGGATGGCGAAAGCGCCGCGTGGATGGTTCACCCCAAAGCGATCTACATGCACGAAGGTCAGCAATATTTTGTGCAGGAGTTCAACCTCGCGGAGCGTATCGCGCAACTCGTGCCGGTTGGTTTGGATTACTACACCGAAGCGCAAAAAATTTCCGAGATCGAAGTATTATCTATAAATGCTCAAGCCTGGTTCCCCTCTCCTTCTAGGAGAGGGGCTGGGGGTGAGGTCGGAGAAAAAGCGTATGGTGAAATTCAGGTCACGACTCAAGTTGTGGGATTCAAAAAATTACGCTGGTTCACCTATGAAAATTTGGGACAGGAACCGCTCGACATGCCTCCCTCCGAATTGCAGACCACCGGATATTGGCTTTCCCTCTCCGAAGAAACCATCATACGTTTGCGTGATGCGGGAATCTGGACAAGCGATTCAAATGATTATGGGCTGGGTTGGCAAAAGATACGTGAAAGTGTCCGTAAGCGGGATCACTATAAATGTCAGGTGTGCGGCGCAGTGGAGTCGGACCCTTCGACTACGCTCAGGGCGCGTCAACATGACGTGCATCACAAGATTCCATTCCGTACATTCGTTCGCGACGGGGCGGGAGACCCGTCGCAAGCCAACCGATTGGAAAATTTGACAACCTTATGCAGAACCTGTCATCAGAAAGTGGAACAAAATGTCCGCATGAGAAGTGGTCTCGCAGGTCTTGGATTTGTGTTGGGCAACCTCGCGCCCTTATTCTTAATGTGTGATACGCGTGATTTAGGAATTCATACAGATCCCGCATGGTCTGCGGCCGGCGGTCAGCCGTCAGTAGTTTTATATGACCTCGTTCCGGCAGGAATTGGTTTCAGTCAGAAACTTTTTGAAATCCACGATGAGTTAATCCAACGCGCTTATGAATTAGTGAGTCAATGCCAATGCGAAGATGGCTGTCCTTCCTGCGTGGGACCTGGCGGCGAGAATGGTGTGGGCGGTAAAGCGGAGACACTTGCCATTTTAAAGGAATTGACCACTGAATAAAGGATTTGAACAACACTACGGGACTTTTCTGGTGTGTGAATTGTGTTTACCCCCAATGTAATAAAATTGCATAGGCCAAATAAAAATATGATAGAACTCGACGCCATCATTACCTGTCCGCATTGCGGCTTTGCCAAAGCAGAACAAATGCCACCCGATATCTGAGTCATTTATTATCGATGCGCCAGTTGCGGCGTAATCCTCCGTCCCAAAGAAGGAGATTGTTGTGTTTATTGCTCATTCTCGGATAAACACTGTCCATCCAAGCAGGTGGAAAACAAGCAATCGTCTCAACCGGGAGGTCGAGTCAACGGGTAGACTTCGGAAGGCTTTTGGGAGGGGTTTTCCAGTGTAATAGCAGGCAGATTAAAAAATACTCCACCCAGGGTGAGGGGGGCACCCTAAGTGGAGCAACTACATTTTGACATAAAAGCTGATTATTTGCAAGTGAAAAATTAAGGAGGGGTGTGCACGCACACCTGCCCTCCCGAAAAAACACACCGCACTGGCGTTCGGCGCAAGTGTCGGGACGATGTGGCGGGCGGCGCAAGATTTCGACACGCTTCGCGTCAATCTGCCAGATTTACCCTGCACACCTGCCCTGGCGGGCGGTGCCAGGGAACGCCGCCGGGGACGGCGGCTGGAACAGATGATTGTCATCTGCCTAAATCAAAAAGGAGAAAAATCATGCAATGGATCACACGCTCTCACGTTCATGTTGACCGGGTCGCTTGTCCCTGGCTGATCACACGCTTTATTGATAACGAAGCGGAGTTCCTGTTTGTCCCTGCCAGCCAAATTGAAAAGGTCGCCAGGGAAACAGGCGCAATTCCATATGATGCGCCCGGTGCGGAACTGGGTCACGTGGATGGACGCTGTTCATTTGAGTCCATCATCGTCAAATATGGGTTGAAGGAAGCCGGGCTTTTACGCCTGGCGAAAATCGTCCACGCCGCAGATGTTTCGGAAGATATTGACTCCGACCCCATTGCGCGCGGACTTGAAGCAATTGCATCAGGTTACAGCTTGCGTTTCCCCGAAGATATGGAAAACATCGAACATCAATTTGAAGTTTACGATGCCTTGTATGCGTGGTGCAGGTTGGATATGGCTAAAACAAAATGACCCATCGCAAAGACATCACTCTGCTGTTCGCCACCCGAATCATCCGCCTGTTTTGTTATGGCTTCCTTTCACTCATCCTTGCGCTTTATCTTGCAGAGACGGGCCTCACTGAAAAACAAATAGGTTTGCTTTTCACCCTTACTCTCGCAGGCGATGCTGGCATCACCCTCTGGCTCACCACCAGCGCAGATCGCTTTGGACGCCGACGCACCTTGTTGATCGGTGCATTATTGATGTTAGGCGCAGGCATTGTTTTTATTCTGACGAATAACATCATCGTTTTGATCGCAGCTGCCATTATCGGTGTAATCAGTCCAAGCGGCAATGAGATCGGCCCATTTCTTTCTGTGGAGCAGGCGGGTCTTACGAATTTCATTTCGAATGAGAAGCGCACACAAGTCTTTGCCTGGTATAACCTTGTTGGTTCATTTGCAACAGCTACAGGCGCACTTGCAAGCGGCTGGCTGGCACAGACGCTGCAAACCAATGGCTGGTCTACATTGGAGGCCTATCGTTTGATCCTAGTCGGATATGCCCTCGGTGGTCTGGTGCTGACCATTCTGTTCTTAAATCTTTCGCCTATGATCGAAGTTGTCCCATCCAATACTACAGACCAACCAAAGAAAGTATTAGGACTGCATCGTTCGCGGAATATCGTTTTCAAGTTAAGCGCGCTCTTTGCGCTCGATGCCTTTGCGGGCGGCTTGATCGTGCAAAGCATGATCGCATATTGGTTTCATATCAAGTTTGGGATCGACGCTGGGATTCTTGGCAGTATCTTCTTTGGCGCCAATGTTCTGGCAGGGTTTTCTGCTTTGCTGGCTGTGCCCATTGCCAATAAAATTGGTTTGATCAACACAATGGTTTTTACGCACATCCCATCGAACATTCTGTTGATCCTCGTCCCGTTGATGCCGAACCTGCCTCTTGCCATTACAGCTTTGCTTCTGCGCTTCAGCATCTCTCAAATGGACGTGCCAGCGCGTCAATCCTACACGCTGGCTGTTGTTGCTCCAGACGAACGGTCGGCTGCTTCGGGTGTGACTGCCATTGCCCGTTCTGTGGGCGCGTCCATTTCTCCCATGTTGACAGGTATCTTCTTTAGCATCCCTGCATTATTCAGCGCACCTCTCTTTCTTGCAGGTGGTCTTAAGATCGTTTATGATCTTCTATTGTTCAGGGAATTTCGCTCTACCAAACCGCCTGAAGAACAAACCAACCAATGAACCCAGTCTTAGAAGTATTCACATCCTTTCTCAAACTTGGCTTTACCGCCTTCGGTGGCCCTGCCGCGCATATCGGTATGTTTCGCGATGAGTTCGTCCGCCGCCGCAAATGGCTCACCGATGAAGCCTTTCTCGATCTGCTCGGCGCAACCAATCTCATCCCAGGTCCAAACTCCACTGAAATGGCAATCCACATTGGCTTTCTGCGCGCGGGTTGGGCAGGGCTCATCGTTGGTGGGCTGGCGTTCACCATTCCTGCCGTGCTCATCGTGCTTGTCTTCGCCTGGCTTTACGTCGAATACGGTTCCACGCCGCAAGCCACCTGGCTGCTTTACGGCGTCAAACCCGTGATGATCGCCATCATCCTGCAAGCCTTGTGGGAACTCGGCCGCAAAGCCATCAAGGACAAGCTGACCATTATCGTCGGTGTCGCATGTATTGCCCTGTACTTTCTCGGCGTGAATGAAGTTTTGCTTCTCTTCGCAGGCGGATTGGTTGTCATGCTGATTCAAAACCGGACTCGACTGCGCGATGCAAATTTGTCGGTTTTTCTTCCGCTTCTTTTCACACCTATAGTTGCTCCCGTTTCATTTAGTTTATCCACCCTTTTTCTGACCTTTCTCAAGATCGGCGCAATCCTCTACGGCAGCGGCTACGTGCTGGTCGCCTTCCTGCGCGCGGACTTCGTCGAACGCCTCGGCTGGTTGACCGAACAGCAACTCATTGACGCCATCGCCATCGGGCAGATTACACCTGGTCCATTATTTACTTCGGCAACTTTTATTGGTTACTTGCTTGGTGGGATTCCCGCCGCAATCATTGCCACGTTGGGTATTTTTCTTCCCTCTTACATTTTCGTTGTCATCAGTAACCCCATCATCCCAAAACTACGGCAATCCCCCTGGGCAGGCAGTCTGCTGGATGGGGTGATTGTCGCTTCATTAGGTTTGATGGCAGCGGTCACCTTTCAACTCGGACAGGCTTCACTGATTGATTTGCTGACGGTGACCATTTTCGCCCTGTCAGCCGTCTCACTATTCCGTTTCAGAGCCAGCTCAACCTGGCTGATCATCGGAGGCGCGCTCATTGGATTGTTAACCTCGCTGCTAAAATAATTTCAAATATTTTTTCTCCATGCGTACGATTGTCCCATCATTTCAACAGTTACATTTCCCGGATCAAGGAGGAACCCATGTCCACTGCGCCAAAAGCACAAACCCTGCATCTCGCTGAAATGGTCAGCTATCAGGAGGGGTCTGTCGTCAGCCGCCAGATCACCAAAGCGGAAGCGGGCAATGTCACGCTTTTTGCATTTGACAAGGATCAAGGCTTAAGCGAACACACCGCGCCTTACGATGCGTTGGTTTATGTGCTTGAAGGCCAAGCCGAAGTAACGATTTCGGGACAGCCATTTCAATTGAATATGGGGGATGCGATCATCATGCCTGCGGATGAGCCGCATGCCTTGAAGGCGATTCAAAAATTCAAGATGCTGTTGACGATGATCCGCGCTTAAATGTCATTCTGAGCCCCGGAGAGGCGAAGAATCTCGTAAGTAATTTTCAAGCTGATTAAGATCAACACGCGCCGTCATGTCCAAATTCAGCGGTGTGACCGCGACCATTTTTTTATTTCGCAGAACATACACGTCGGTATCCTCCTGATCGTTCTCAAGGTTGGCATCATGCCTATACCAGACCGAGCCGGGCACATCCCAGGATTCTCTTTCAGCGGCGACCGGTTCATAGTATCGGAGGCGGGAAAGCCTCGACATTTGCCACCCAGTTTCAGGCGTGGCATGACTCGGCACTTCCACTTTCAGCAAATCCACCCCCTCAAAAAGTTTTTTTTTCAAAAGCAGTTTCGCAAAATAGCCGGTGAAATATCCTGCGGTTTTAAAGTCAATATCTTCTGAATGACTCAAATGATAATGCGCCTCGGTTTGAAGCGAGACCGCCAGCGCGGGATAGCCCATCGCGGCGGCTTCCATGGCCGCGCCAACCGTGCCGGAGATGGTCACGCCCAAGCCGACATTTTCACCATAATTGATTCCAGAGACAATCAGATCGGGTTTATGCGGGACGATCTCCAAAATGCCATGCAGGACGGCCTGAGCCGGGGAACCGCCGACTGCATAAACGCTCCATTCCTGACCGTTGACCTGTACCTGTTCCTTGCGAATGATCCCATCTGAGGTGCTGGGCAAACTGCGCCCCATGGCTGTGGATTGTTCACGCGGCGCGGCAACGATCACATAGCCGATCTTTGAAAGTTCGCTGGCCGCCGCCCATAAGCCGGGCGAACGGA
>DATEDD010000211.1:0-4808 GCA_035286565.1 Anaerolineales bacterium | reverse complement strand
GTGGATGGTTTCTCCCCGTTAAATATTGGTCGTTTGGCTCAAAAGGGACGTGAGCCGCTGTTTGTACCGTGCACACCGTATGGTTGTATTTATTTGCTCGAAAAAGTGGGGGTGAAAATCGAAGGCGCAAACGCCGTTGTATTGGGACGCTCGAACATTGTCGGTATGCCGGCGGCTTTGCTGTTGATTGGCAAGAACGCTACGGTAACAGTTTGCCACTCACGCACGAAAGACATTGCGGCGGTTGTCCGCCAGGCGGATATTCTGATTGCGGCCATCGGCAAGACAGAGTTTGTGCGCGGCGACTGGATCAAGCCCGGCGCGGCCGTCATTGACGTGGGGATTAACTCAAAGCCAGATGCGACGAAGAAGAGCGGTTATCGCCTGGTAGGTGATGTCAATTTTGATGAAGCGAAGGAAGTTGCTGGCTTCATTACCCCTGTCCCCGGCGGTGTCGGTCCCATGACGATTGCGATGTTGATGAACAATACCTATCGCGCGGCGGTGATACAAGAGCCGTAATCGTGATCAATAAATTGTAAGTGATAAATAATTTTCAGTCCCGTTTTAAGGCGGGACTGATTATATTCAAGACTCTTTGATCTATCATGATAGCGGGACTTTCTCGCTTGCCGTAAAAAATAATTGAGCGAAAGTCCAGTATGAATGACTATGGTTTGATGAATAAACCCAGATGATTTGCGACGGGGCGTTCTTTCCCTGTTTTGTTCATATCAATCGGGGAATTTAATACGCGGGCTTTTCCGTCAAAACCCTTGATGGCCATGGTGGATGATCCACCGCCATCCATGTTTACGCCGGTGTGTACGCCGTATGAGATGAGCAGTTCTGCGAGCTCCGGGAAAGTGACTCCTTCGCTGTATCCTGGTTGGCGTCCATCAACGACCATCAAGGTCAACCAACGGGCGTTTTTATTTATCCCAATTGCAGTGCGGGGATTGGGTGCCTTTGCGGCGAGATTCTTTACGACCAGGCCGCCGTTCACGACAATGCGATCTCCTGAGATTGCATTAAAAACCCTGCCTTGTTCCTTGTTTATGGTCACTTGGTTGCGAGGACCGATATATATTATCGGCTGTGCAGTCTTTTTGGGTGAATATATTTTTCCACGCGAGGCAGCATAGTCGCTAATTCGGACTGGATCGCCGCCATTCGGACAATAAGCAGCTGGATCATAGGAAGCATCCAGATAGCTGTAATAACCGCCGTTGATGGCGACGTGCAGTTTGAATTCTTCAAGGAATTTGGATGTGACGCTTGTACACAAAATATTGCCAATGTTTGGCGAAGGTGTGACAAGGAATTCCAACTTGGCAGCTTGTAAATCAATTGCCATGACGTGCACAACGATGGGGCGCGGTGAGGTCAGGTCTTTCCGCAAGTAGGTGATGCCGGGAAATAAACTTTGCCTGATGGATGCGGGATGTCCATTGCCTAGTGAAACGAGATAATTTTTGGAGCACCAGCCTGTTAGTCCATCGAGCCGTTGGATCTCTACCCAACCTGAATTGCTTGTGTCGTCCAGGGCGGGGATGGTTTCATTTTTCAAAACACTCCCCACAACTTTAGCGGAGGCGTTGGGTGATTCACGCACGCTAAGACTCACCGCGTTGATGCGATACCAGTTTTTATCGCTATGGTCTGGAACGGGCGTGGTAGCAGGAGGTTCAATTGACACAGGTGTGTTTACGTTTTGGAGATATTCGCTTGGGCTCCAGCCTGTCAAAGTGCCATCAGCGTTACGAATTTTTAACCATGATCCGTCGCTGGTGGCGCTGATTTTTTCCACCAGTTCGCCTAAGGTAACGAGTCCGAGTGCTTCGAAATCCAACCCTGGTTCTTCGCGCACTTTGAGCGATGATGTAATGACTCGATACCAGTTTTTAGCTTCTTCATTTTGCGGCGCCTCAGGTGTTGGGGTTGGTGTGGTCGCTGGGGCGGTCGTCTTTTGCAAAAATTCACTCAAACACCAGCCAGTTAAGCTTCCGTCTGCTTTGTGAATGTTTAGCCAGGTTCGATCTGAATTTGCGCCGATCTCCTGAACGACTTCGTTGCGGAGAATATTCCCGATCTGTTCGAACGTTGTCGCTGGTCCCTTGCGTACTCTGAGTGACGTGGCGGTGACTCGAACCCAATCTGTTACTGGAATTGGCTCAGGCTCAGGAGAAGGTTCGGGTGTGGGGCTAGGATTTGGTTCAGGCGCAGGGGCGGTGACTCTTTGCAAGTAAGCGCTGAAACTCCAGCCAGTCAAGCTTCCGTCTGCTTTGCGGATGTTCAACCAGGTCCGATCTGCATTTGCGCCGATCTCCTCAACAACCTCATTGAGCAGAATTCTGCCAACCTGGTCATAAGTCAAGCCTGCCCCAGAGCGGACTTTCAGCGCGGGGACGATGACCCTAAATTTTTTGCTGACGGGCACGGGTTCGGACGGTGGGGATTCTCTAAGTCCAAATCGTTGACGGAAAGCGGCCAAGTCGCCATTGAAATAATTCAGGTCAATATTTTTACTTTCCACACCGTAAATGCTCCCGTCTCCTTTGTCTGTGAATTGCCAGAACGTCCATTCCGTCCATGGTTTTGGGACAAGCGGTTTGGTTACGCCATAATTCGCGATCCACAATGGATACTGCTTGAAATAATTCAAAGATGCGGCCGGGATGCCGGCTGATACGGTATTTTCAACCCAGTAGTTATAGGCCGTATAGATTGCCACTTCTTTTCTATGCGTAAGTTCTTTAAGACGATTAATAAATGTAACCCAATGAATCCAGCCTTTGAATGATCCACCGTAGTTGTCTTCAAAATCTGCGAATAAGGGCAGTTCGCCAAAGTCTCCGTTAAAGAGTGATATCCATAATTCGGCTTGTTTCTTTGGGTCTACCCGGCTGTCGTAAAACCAGTAGGAGCCGCGCGGCAAGCCGGCCAGTTTTGCTTCCCGCCAATTTAACTTGAAATCCCTATCTGGCCAGAGATTTTGACCTGTGCGAATGATCGCAAAGCCGGCAGTGAAGCACATTTTTGGAAAATCTATCCCTTGCGGAGTTTGAGGATCGTCTTGATAAAAACTAACATCGGGTCCGATAACGTTTTCCATAATAATCTCCATGTTGTTAGTTAAATAATCAAATTATACAACGATTTTTATAGCGCATTTTCAAAATGGGTGATGATGGGGATTTTCCCCGGCCTGCCTTCAATTGCGATCACATCAATCTGCCAATGATCAATTTCATGTTCGGTGGTGTAGTCTTGGGCGGCATTGAGCATGTGCTTGCGTTTGCGGGTTGTGATGTTGTGTTCAGGAAAGAAATTTTGGCTTGAGGTCAGTGTTTTGACTTCAACAAATATGATGAGGTCGCCTTTTTTTGCAATGATGTCAATTTCCCCATAAGGTGTGCGGACGTTACGGGCAAGGATTTTGTGATCATGTTCGGCAAGCCATTTTGCGGCAATGTCTTCGCCCCATGCGCCGATCTTTTGGTTGTGTTTGGTCATGAGTTGAATTGTTCCACAAATCCACGCAGGCGGGTGCGCCAGGTGCTTTTGCGAGGTCTGGATTCTGTGACCATTTTTTCGTATTGGGTAAGCATGATCCTGGTGATGTTTTCAATGGCAAAGGCCGAAGATGCCTTGCGGGCCGTATTGCTCATTTGGGCACGCAGGTTCGGGTCAAGACAGAGGCGAGTTAGTTTGGCGGTGAAGGCGGGCAGATCATGAGTCGCAAGAAGGCCAGTCACTCCGTCTTCTACAATGTCTCCCACACCAACTGATTCAATGCCCATGATGGGAAGTCCGGCGCCCATGCCTTCGATAACGGAGAGCGGATGGACTTCAGTGACGGATGCGGTCACGAAGATATTGCACATGGCGAGGTAGGCAGGCAGTTGGTCGTATGAAATCCTACCTGTGAGGCGGACGCGTTGGGCAAGATTTAATTCGCTAACGAGGGAGCGGATCTCATCCTCGTATTGTTGAACACCGCCGCCAATTATGAGGAGATGAACATTTGGAATGGCTTGCGCGATACCTGTGAAGGATTCGAGCAGGAATGGAAGATTCTTTTCAAGCGCGATGCGGCCGGCGTAAACGAGCAGGATGTCATCTTCTTTATAACCAAAATCCGTGCGAGGAAGCGGGGAGGCGGAGTGGAAGTTTTTTAAGTCCACGCCGTTTGGCACAACCTTTATTGGAACATCCACGTTGAGCTCGCGCAGGATTTTTTCCATTCCTGCGGAAGGCGTGATTACCAGATCAACTGCTCTGCAAAAAGTGGGCATGTAGGCCTGCAGGAGTCCCTGACTGACTTCGTCGGGCATCATCGGCAGGTAGGCTTGCGCATATAGATCGTAGCGCGTATGGTTGGTGTATACAACGGGGATTTGCAGCGGACGGCAATATCTTAAGGCGAGGCGCCCGCTTAGGAATGGATGATGCACATGGACAACATCCATGGTTTGCAGTAATTTTTTTGCATAGCGTGAATAGCGCATGGAGAGATAAAAACCGGTATCCGACAGCTGCAGGCCGCGGTTACGGATGACGCGAGGTTCTCCATCCGTATAATCCATGTCTCCAAAGGTGAAAACAAATACATCATGTCCCGCCAATTCGAGATAGCGTTTATTGATTTCGACATAATTCGTGATTCCGCTGATGTACGGTTTGTAACTATCAACCATCATTCCTATTCGCATATGGCTATGCTAAGACATGCGAATAGGAATGTCAAGGACGGGTTTCTCTAGATAATTATTTTTAATCTTATCAAGAAATTGATTTCCGTGCCC
>DATEDD010000210.1:0-4450 GCA_035286565.1 Anaerolineales bacterium | reverse complement strand
GCTTGAACCCATGGAAGTCCTGGGGCATATTCGCATTGCGCTTGGCAGACATGGAAAATTGGCCGGCAAAAAAATTATTGTCACAGCCGGCGGGACTCAGGAAGCGCTTGACCCTGTCCGCATCATTACAAATCATTCAACAGGCCGGCAGGGATATGCGCTCGTTCAAGCCGCTCTCGATTCAGGCGCGGAGGTATGCCTGATCACCACACCGACAGCATTGACTCCGCCAGCGGGCGCGCGCGTTATCAGCGTGAAAAGCGTGCAGGAAATGCTGGAGGCCTTGATGAACGAATCTGCTGACGCGCTAATCATGGCGGCCGCGGCGGCGGACTTCCGCCCGAAACAGGTACTGAGGGAAAAAATGAAAAAGCGGGATGGCATTCCGCAGATCGAACTCGAAGCGGCGCCTGATATTCTTAAAACCGTCTCCTCGTCTCCGCTCGGAGCAGGCTCAGGCTCACCCGTGGGAAAGAAGCGTTTTCAAGTCGTAATCGGTTTTGCCGCAGAGAGTCAAGATTTACTCAAAAATGCCTCTGAAAAATTACAATCCAAAGGTTTGGATATGATCGCCGCAAATGACATCTCAGCCAATGACGCGGGGTTTGCCGTTGAAACAAATCGCATTACTTTGTTATTCGCAAATGGAACGAAGGAAATTTTGCCGTTGATGAGCAAGGCGGAAGCGGCTGAAAGAATCATCGAACACACAGCGAAGTTATTGGAGTAATTATGCGCATTCTGGTCATCTCGGATATTCACGCGAATTACACCGCGCTTGAAGCCGTATTTAATGACGCAGGTGAAGTGGATGAGACCTGGTGTTTGGGCGACCTGGTTGGGTATGGACCCGACCCAAATGCCGTGGTTGAAAAAATGCGTAAGATCAAAAATCTCACCTGCCTGCTTGGCAATCATGATGTGGCAGTCATCGGCCAGATGCCGCTTGAAACATTTAATGGTGGAGCAAGGCGTTCATTGGAAATTCACGAAAAAGTTTTATCCGCCAGCAACAAGGATTATATGCGCACCCTTCCATCCAAAACAACCGTGCTAGGCGAAGCGACCCTGGCGCATGGAAGTCCGCGCGACCCATTGTGGGAATATATTTTGAATTCGCTTACGGCGCGCCTCAACTTTGAGCATTTTGATACACCCTGGTGTTTCGTCGGCCATTCGCACATCCAGTGCATGTTTGCCTTGGATGAGGAACAAGACCGCGTGAGTCTTGAACGGGTCAAACCAGATGTGCCGATCATACTGCGCCGAAAACTGATCCTGAACCCAGGCTCCATCGGCCAGCCGCGTGACCGTGACCCGCGCGCCGCATATGCCATCTACGACACCACAGCCCGCACATGGACTCCGCGGCGCGTAAACTATAACGTCACCGAAGTACAGCAACGTATTCGAGCCGCAGGTTTGCCCGAAAAGCACGCTGTCCGCATTGCTGAGGGCTGGTAGGGTAGATCGTGGGCAATGGACGATAGACCATGAAATTCATCTACGGTCCACGGTCAAAATGGGTTGGGAACTAAAACTCTGGTTTGTTCGTCCTTTGGGTAGAGAAACCACCCAAAAGGAAAAGGAGAAGAAATCATGAAAAAGATATTGCCATTTAGCTTCATCATTATTGCCTCATTAATCCTCGCCGCGTGCGGCAGAAGCGCCTCGCGTTCACCGACACCCTCTTATGATGCATCCGAATCACCTGCGATGGTTGAACAACCCGCCATGGCACCGGAAGCGGGGATGGCCGCCGATAAGGCCATGTCGAATAGCGGTTCCGGCCTGCCTGCCGCAGCGATCGAACGCATCGTCATCAAAAACGCCGACCTCGCCATTGTTGTCTCAGATGTGGAAGGGCGCATGAAGAACATCCAGATCATGGCCGAACAAATGGGTGGTTTTGTCGTCTCATCCAATTTGTATCAGAGTTACACAAGCGACTATGTTGAAGTTCCCGAAGCGCAGGTCCTGATCCGCGTGCCTTCCGAAAAATTGGAAGAAGCCATGGATCAGATCAAAAAAGACGTGGTCGAAGTCCAGAGCGAATCAATATCCGGACAGGATGTCACCTCTGAATACGTGGACTTAAAATCACGTTTGAAGAATCTAGAAGCCGCTGAAGCACAGTTGGATGAGATCCTGAAACAAGCCACTAAAACCGAGGATGTAATCAATGTTTTCAATCAATTGGTCTACTATCGCGAACAGATCGAATTGGTAAAAGGCCAGATCAAGTATTACGATGAAGCCGCTTCGCTCTCTGCAATCAGTGTACGGCTTATCGCCGAAGAGACCATTCAGCCTCTTGTGATCGGTAAATGGGAGCCCAAAGGGATAGCGCTCGAGGCAGTACAGGATTTGATTGACTTCCTTAAAGGCTTCACTGAGTTTGTTATCCGCTTTGTGATCTATATCCTGCCAGTTTGGATCATCATCGGCATCCCGTTGTATCTCGTCTTTATTGGCGTACGCGCACTCCTCCGAAAAATGCGCGGCAACAAAACAAAAAAAGAGCAGCCGCAAGAAGTGGAAAAAAAGTAAAAAGGAAGAAGTAAAAGGAGAGGTCACCATCGGGTGACCTCTCCTTATTATGCCATTGTAATTCATCCTCCCAATGTTCCTTCGGGAGGGCATGGTATTACTTTGCTATAATCACCCCATGGAAAATTTAACCCGCGACGCGCTTTCGCTTTTCAACGTTCACCTGTCAGGACGGCATATCATGGCGCTGATCACCTACGAGCGCGAATTACTTGATTGGAATCAAAAATTCAACCTGACCGCCATTCGGGATGTGGAATCGATCCGCACCAAGCATTTTTTGGATTCATTCTCCTGTGTGCAGGCGTGGAAAGCCAATCCCCCGCTTCGCCTCGTGGACGTTGGAACTGGCGCCGGTTTCCCGGGCCTACCCCTGAAAATAATTTATCCGAACATGCACGTCACCCTCGTGGAATCGGTTGGCAAGAAAGCCATGTTCTGCCAGCATATTGTCAGCAAGCTGGGCTTGGAAGGTGTGGAGGTCATTAATGCGCGCGCGGAGGAAGTGGGACAAAACCCTGCGCACCGCGAATCCTATGATTGGGGCGTAGCGCGCGCGGTTGCAAACCTCAACGTGTTAAGTGAATACCTGCTTCCGCTCGTGAAGGTTGGCGGAATCTTCCTCGCGCAAAAAGGTGAAAGCGGACCCGCCGAAGCCCAGTCCGCTGAAAAAGCGATGAAAATATTGGGCGGAAAATTAAAACAACTAATCCCCGTTAATCTACCCGGCGTTGCCGATGACCGCTATCTCGTGCTGGTGGATAAAGTCGCCGCCACGCCACCAAAGTATCCACGCACTGCTGGAATGGCTGCGAAGATGCCGCTGTGAATCAGTGAACAGTGTCCAGTGGTCAGTGCATTCACAGATCAGCAATTTGCTTCATCCACAATCGTAATCTTATCTTCCTTGTTGGGAATAATACACAAAAACTCGAACGGCTCATTGCCGATGTTCTCATAGAAATGCACTATGCCATCGGGGATAAAAACCACATCACCTGCTTTTACTTCATAAATATCCTCACCGATCCCGATCTTCGCATGTCCGCGCAAAACATATTGCTCATGCTCCACTGTGTTGGTGTGACGCGGCATGCCGCCGCCGGGAAGCATGGAAAATTTCCGCAGGGCGAAATTCGGTCCTTCCTGTGATGAGATCAGCACTTGTATCTTTGTGTCTTTTCCTGCGGCTACGTTTTTCGATTCTATTTCACTTGCGTGTTTTACTGTCATGGTTACCTCGTTCATTGAAATCAGATCTAAACAGAAATTAAAGTTTATATTTTATGATCATCTATAAACATCCTTTCGATGACGAACACGGACAATTTCAATAATCAATTTGTTTTCAATAATTTCGTAAATGACGCGATAATCCCCAACGCGAATGCGATAACTACGTTCCGAGCCAATCAGTTTCTTGACCCCTGACGGATATGGGTCATTGGATAAACCAGCAACTGCCGCGATAATCCTTGTGATCATTTGGCGCGGCAGTTTTTGCAATTCCTTATAAGCAGAGTTCTTCCATTCAATCCGATAGGAAGCCATCCTGCTTTAACCTTTCCATTACTTCTTCAAAAGGAATGGTTGGCTCTTCACGTCGTTCAGCCATCACAGCAAAGTCTTCCAAATCCTCCAGGAGTTCTTCGAACTCTTCAATGGGAAGGATAACAGCGGTCTTTTTGCCGTTTTCGTCAGTAATAAACTGTGCTTGAAAATTTTGAATTTCGATCATTTTGTCTCGCTTTCATTGGCATTATAACCCATGCTGTATCGCAATGACCGCAGCTTGCGTTCTATCAGATACGCCGAGTTTTTCCAAAATCGCACTAACGTGATTTCTCACTGTCCCCTCGGATAAATGCAATTGAGCCGCAATCTCGCTGTTGTTGATGCC
>DATEDD010000209.1:0-3196 GCA_035286565.1 Anaerolineales bacterium | reverse complement strand
CAGGCTGTTGATCGTGATCGGTTGAATAAAAGGGAAGTTTGAAATAAAAGTAAATGGTTGGAAGATATAGGCATAAAAATTTAGGAGGAAATAATCAGGCTGAAAAGTCAAATTCATTTGTTGGTTTAAATTAAAAATAGTGATCTGGTAGCGCAGTCCGAATTCAAACGGAGACCCAAAACGAGCCCAGTTATACCAACCGACGGCAATTGCACCGACAACCAGCGGAATGAATAGGGCGGTGATTTCCCGAATGAATTGATTCCAGTTTATCGGCCTATGGAGATTTTTCAAAATCCAGAAAACCGTCAAAGCTGTTAAAAAGATGACGGATAACGCGTTGATCGCTCTCGACCCGACTGAACAGGCCCAGAATAACCCTGCAAGAAATAAATTCCATTTATTAATGGATGCATTCCGTTCAAAGGCCGAAAAAGCAAAATAAATTCCGCCGATTAAAAAGAATTGACCTGCTCCAATGGCGGCTTCATAGACATTGGGAATGTTTAAAGACCAGAGCACTGGCAGGATCAAGCCCGCCAGCGCAATGCAAATGAACACATTCCATGCGGGTATATTTTCAAAGAATCTGCGCCATAATTTAATGATCATGAGGGAATTTAAGACCAGTAACCCCGCCAAAAAGAAATAGACAAGGTAAATATCCGTGATCGGTTTGCCGCTGAAGAGTTGAATTGGCGTAATCAAGAGGGCTGGCACAGGCCCCCAATATAAATATAACTTTCCTTTATACAGTGACATATCCCAAACCTCATCATTAAATGGCGGTCTTGAGACGTTGCTGTGTGGATCTTCTGCTTCCAACAAGGCTTGGCCTGGGTCTGCATCAACATAAAGCTGGCCCCTGCCGAATGCATCTGCCAGTTGAGTGTAATAGCGGGTGGTGTTCTTCCAGGTAGTAAAATTTCCAAAGGTGATGAACCAGGCGTAGATCACAAAAATGACCGCCCAAATATGCGCCAGCAGAAACAACATTTTCACTTTTTCTGATTTAATGAAGTCATCATTACTAAATTTTTTTGAAAATAACAGGATAGAAATAAAAAATAATACGATTCCAAACAAGAACAGAATGAAACGGGAACGTCCCCAATCTGAATTCGGGTCGATCCCAATATTGTAGGCAAAGACTGCGAAAAAGGCGCAAATCAGCCCGTCAATGATTAATAGCGCCGGGATTGTCAAATCTGAGAGGGCAGGTTTATGCATGAAGAAGAACTCCACCTGGAGTATGTGTTGATTGAAAAGCATTTTAATTCTAACAGAAACGCATCGGTGCAGGAAAAAGGTTGTAAAATAGGCCGACCTACTTGAAGAGAGAACCGTGACTGAATCCAATTCCAAGCCAACCTATCGAATTGCAGACCTGCATGAATCAGACCGCCCGCGTGAGAGGCTGGCTTCTCTCGGTCCGCAGGCACTGACCAATGCAGAGTTGATCGCCATTTTATTGCGTGTGGGCGTGCCGGGAGAAAATGCAGTGGAGGTGGGTCAGCGTTTGTTGCAAAAATTTATTGGATTAAGAGGTTTGCATCGCGCTCCGCTTTCAGAATTGACAGACCAGCATGGAATTGGCGAAGCCAAAGCCGCGCAGATCAAGGCTGCCATTGAATTGGGCAGAAGGCTGACACTTGAATCGCCTGAAGAGCGACCTGCCATTAACAGTCCCGCTGATGCGGCTTCGCTTGTCCAGTATGAAATGTCTGCCCTCGAGCAGGAACATTTGCGGGTTATTTTGCTGGATCGAAGGAATCGAGTGCTGGAAACTTTGGAAGTATATAAAGGTTCGGTTAATTCTTCGCAAGTGAGGGTGGGTGAATTATTCAAGGATGCGATTCGCACGAATGCCTCAGCGATCATCGTAGTGCATAACCACCCAAGCGGCGACCCCACACCCAGCCCTGATGATGTGGCCGTGACGCGCGCCATTGTGCAGGCCGGAAAATTATTGGATGTGGATGTGCTCGACCATTTGGTGATCGGTCAGGGGAAATGGGTTTCGCTGAAAGAGCGCGGTTTGGGGTTTACCTAACGTTCAACGTTCAAACGTTTGAACGTTACATACTTCTCTTCACAGTAAACCCACTTAATTGATCCGTCAGAGGTTCGTATTCTATACGCGCTTCATCCACGTGTGAGGCGCCTGGACCTTGCTTGACCATCTCAATAAATTCATCAATTTGAATGCGCGTCCCTTCGGCGACTGTTTCCACTGTATCCTGCCCAATATTGCGTACCCAGCCGAGGACGCCGATTTGCAAGGCCTTGTATTCAACATACGCACGAAAACCTACGGCTTGCACACGTCCTTTTACCCAGATATGCACACGAATTTTTTCATTTGGACTGGTTTCCATCTTTTTTCCTTTGCAGCAGCATGTGGATTGTGCCCCAGATCGGCACAACCAGTACCAATGCCATTAGCAGCACAAAAGGCGCGAGATTTCGCATGGCAACGCCGGTAATATTCTGTCCCAAAACACTTTCACGCCAGCGTGTATCTAATTGGCTGAGCGGAGTACCAAGCGCGTTGGTGGCTCCTAATTCGCAGTTAAACCCATCGCTGTAGGAATTAGTCAACCTGCCCAACCCGGAGGTGCCAAAGGAATTGCGGATGTAAGCGACGAATGATTGGGATTGGGCATAGGCCAGATAGGCTGAGCCCGCGTCGTCGGGGAAGGAGGCGCACAAGTCGTCAAATACAAGTAATGAATTATTTTTGCTCGCAATATCCAGCGCGCGGGCATAATCCGGGTTTGGATACAGTTCCGCCATTGAAGCGATTCCTTCGATCAGCCAGGCGGGTTGAACTGCATATTTTTCGCCAAGGGAACGGTATAACATGATGTGGGCAAGTTCATGCGGAATCTTTGTTTCCATTTCAAGTGATTGACTGGCGCCGGGCGAGACTGCTACCAGCAATACACCTAGTTCGGGGTTGGCGTGCCCGCCCGTCCATTCCTCGCCACCCAGCAGTAATGTATCCTGCAGGTCGGTGATGTTTGAGTAAATATAAATATGGATTGGGTCGCTCAGTGAGATCGGGATAATCTCATTTATGGCGAGCAAGCCCGCGCCGGCGGCATCCAATGCGGCTGCTCCAAATTCATCATCGCCTGCGTACCAATTTACCGTTATATTAGCCCGGGTGATATTCTGCCAGGGAAAGCGGTCA
>DATEDD010000208.1:0-2828 GCA_035286565.1 Anaerolineales bacterium | reverse complement strand
CAGTCTTATTTATGCAGTCTATTTCACAGAACTGGGAAAACCTGAATCATCCGAAAGTGATCAGCAAATCACGATATACGATCAAACCGCTGCGCCAACTCTTTTCGTTAAGTGGCAGACAGTTCCCACTGTTAAACTAGTTTGGGCTTATGCCAGCCAGAATCTCCTGAAATTCTCTCTTAAAATTTATGACCTAGGACCGAATATCGATCCAGCTGATTGGATTTGCAATCCTTACATCACGATGGACAAACCCGTTCCACGCAGATTAAGCAGTTATCAAATGGGAACTGTTTATGACAAATCAGGGGAGTCCATCCAGGCGACTTATGAATACGAAATCAATGCCAGCGGTTATGACTCACTCGCAATTGATATGGATATAACCATCGGCCCATGCGCCGATTATTTGAATTTTCAAGAATCCAATGTGACGGCATCAGTGCTACCTGAGCTCGTTGGGAACTATCACTTGCGTTTTCAAGTGCCGGTCAAGATAATCACACCATCTTCCTCCACGTCTTTGGCGCCCACAAGTACGGAAACAGGTGTCTGGAGAGACATGCCGATTTTCCCTGGCGGCATAGAATCCAACGATACCACTGCTGATCAACCTGTTTATCACTACATCATTGAGAATGCTGACATTGATGCTGTACAGCGTTTTTACAAAAGCCAAATGAAATCTGACGGATGGCAATTGCTTGGCGTTGAGGATTCGAGTGGCGCAACTAGGCGGAAAGCGTACACCTTATGGTTCGCAAAAGATCAAAACGTAGTCACCATTGATATTTTTGTGAAAGAAAATGTAACTCATGTGATGATCAGCCCTGATTAATTGGCCCTCTAACCTCATTATCCTTTGATTCTCAGATTCCCAGTGACTGCTTGCCATTCGCAAGCAGGTCATCATAATAGCTTTCCAGCCTTGCGTTCGCCCCGCGCAGACCCGCAACCACCCTCTCTGACCATAACAGATATTCCCGCTGGCGTCCTAAGGACCAACCACGCGGCGGTGAAAAAATAAGATCCCGCACATTAGAGATCTTGTCTGCCAGTTTTAGCAATTTTGCATTTTGGGTCTTATACGGTGCAGATTCGACCTGCCGTTGTTTTCTCATCTGATTCGGAAGTCTCTTATCATCGGTTACCTCAAGCACCAAAGCAAGAACATCCTCGCCAAATTCCGTTTTTATTTCATCAGGCAATGTGGGAGTATCTTCAATCGTATCATGCAAAATGGAAGCGATTAGCAGGGTAACGTCTCGGACGCCTCCAATCGTCCACAGCGTTTCAGCAACCTGGATTGGATGATTAATGTATGGTGACGATCTGGAGTCCTTTCGCCTTTGATCGTTATGTTTCTCAGCTGCGAAGCGAACAGCATTTAATATCAGACCAACAGAATCATCCATTACACCAACTCCCTGGAATATGTCCTGTGCATCTTATGAAAATCGATGCCGAAGTTTTCCATTTCGCGCTGCATACTTTCGTTCTCAACGCCGATCTGCACCACCTCAGCATGTTTGTAGCGCGGGTTCTCGCTCACGGATTTGAACATCTCACTATACAGGATCGCCGTACCGCCTGAGCCGCGATACTCGGGGAGCAGGCCCGCGCCGTTGATGTTGATCCAGTCCGTGCGGCGGAGTTCGAGGAGCAGGGTCAACCAGCCGAACGGGAAAAGCCGTCCGCGTGTTTTTTGTAACGCGCGTGAGACATCGGGATATGCGAGCAGAAAACCAACAGCTTTATTGTCTTTCATCACCAACTTGATAAGTTTCGGGTCAGCCAGCCAGATGAGTTGATTCGCCATCCCATTCACTTCTTCGTCAGTGAGCGGAGCTGTCCCTTCAGTTCCTACGAGAGAATTGTTGTAGAGTTGCTTGAGATGTGAGACGAGCGCGCGTAAATCTTTGCGGTTGTTGCATCGCAAAATGTGAAGTCCGCGCCGTTGGGCGATGCGTTCGGCGAGCTGATGAATACGCGCCGGGAATTGGATATTCGCTCCGAGATAGCCTGAAACCGATTCGCCTTCCTTTACAAATCCCTGCGCTTCGATGAGATGGACATAGTAGGCAGGGTTATAAGGCAAGCCAAACGCGGGACGATGCTCGAAGCCTTTCACCAGCAAACCAAATCCGTCGAGGGGAGTGAATCCCTTTGGTCCGGCGATTTTATCCAGTCCACGCGAGCAAGACCACTCAAAGGCAACGTTGAATAGCGCGGTCGCGGCTTCTTCATTATCTTCACATTCAAATAGATAGAAGAAGGCAGTCTTTGTATTGTTGAATTCGTTATATCGGCGATTATCGAGCACCGCGAGACGGCCTGTCGGGCGAGTCCCTTCGTAAGCGAGAAAGAATGAGGCCTGGGAATGTTTGTAAAACGGAAACCACTTTGGGTTGAGTCTGAGGCGCTCGTCCATCTGCATAGGCGGCACCCATTGAGGAGTATTCCTGTAAATGGAGAAAGGCAGGCGCAGGAAATCATCCACCTGTTTTTTGTTGTGGAGGTCGAGTTGCAGGATGCGCATTGAAAGAAAAAAAACCTTGCGAAGGCTTGTCTGAAGGCAATGCCCGAAGGATCGGGCCTTCGCAAGGTTGAGCGTTACATTGATTTGGCTCGTTGCGCCATTTGCGCGCGGAGTGCGTTCGTATCTTTATCAATTGTGAAGAGAGCCCCAAGATAAAAGAAAAAGCAGAGAAGCCACGCGATGACGCAGATGCTCAGGATTGCAAAGGTCTTATCGCCGGATGCCACGATGATCGCGCCGGTCAGCGCGGGAGCAGTGACCGCGCCGCTGTTCTCAACAAAATATTCCA
>DATEDD010000207.1:0-7681 GCA_035286565.1 Anaerolineales bacterium | reverse complement strand
GGCGAAGGTACGATTTCAGATGACGAATGGAGGTCTTATAGTGCGGTTGCTAATTTGCGCTGGTGGAACGGGCGGCGGAGTGTATCCCGCGCTCGCCGTTCACAACGCGCTAACCAGTCAACATCCCAACGTTGAAACCTTGTGGGTTGGTGGTGAAGGCGGCATGGAAGAGGAACTCGTGAATCGCGCGGGCATCTCTTATCGTTCCATACCTGCTGCGGGTGTACATGGCGTCGGCTTGCGCGCCTTGCCGCGCAATATTGCAAAACTCTCTCGTGGCGTGAAGGCTTCGCATCGCCTTTTGCGCGAGTTTAAACCTGATGTGCTTTTCTTCACCGGTGGATTCGTTGCCGTGCCCATGGCTGTTGCCGGTCGAAACATTCCAACCGTATTATATGTGCCTGATATTGAGCCAGGTCTTGCGCTCAAATTTCTTTCTCGTTTTGCGGATGTCGTCAGTGTGACTGCATCTGAGTCAAAAAAATATTTCCCTCATGCGCGGAGACTTGTCCTCACCGGCTACCCGCTTCGCGCTGACCTCTCAAACTGGTCGCGCGAAAAAGCGACTCAGCGCTTTGGGCTTGATCCTAATAAACCCGTACTACTTGTCACCGGCGGAAGCCAGGGCGCGCGTTCGATCAACATGGTGGTCTTGAAGCATCTCAACGAGTTATTGGATGTGTCACAAATCATTCACATCACAGGTCCTTTGGATTGGCCTGTCATTGAGAAAGCCGCGCAGGAATTGCCCAGGCATTTACGATCTCATTATCATGCCATGCCATATTCGCATGAGATGGGCGCAGCGCTTGCAGCCGCAGATTTGGTGCTCTCGCGCGCGGGCGCATCCTCATTGGGAGAATATCCCTTCTTTGGTTTGCCCGCAATACTCGTGCCGTATCCGTATGCTTGGCGATACCAAAAGGTGAACGCAGATTTTCTCGCCGAACGCTACGCGGCTGTCATTTTGCAGGATGAATCATTGAAAGATAAACTCCTGCTCGTAATAAAAGACTTATTGCTTAATAATAAAAAACTTGAAGCCATGCGTGCCGCAATGAAAAAACTATCACGCCCCAATGCGGCAAGCGTAATCGCCAGCCAGTTGGTTGAATTGGAAGGAGAGCAACCCTCATGATGAGTATCATTTATATCTTTTGGATGTATGTCATTCTCTTTGCTGTGATCGGCGCGATGCGTGGATGGGCAAAGGAATTGCTAGTCGCATTCAGTGTCATCACCGCGCTGGCAGTTAATTTACTTTTGGAGAAATACGTTCCCCTTGTGAAGAACCTCGCTGCCCCTGCCGATCTTGCCCAACCGGGCGCGGACGCCCTCAGGTCCCTGTTTTGGATACGCACCATCATACTGATCGCGCTGGTTTACTTTGGGTACCAAACAGTAGCCATCGCGCGATTTGCATCCAAAGCCGTGCGCGAGCGTTTACAGGATGCGCTCTTTGGCGCAGTACTGGGCGGCTTTAATGGCTATTTGATTGCAGGTACCCTCCTTTTTTATAACCATATGGCACAATACCCATATTCAAATATCATCAGCCCAGCCACTGATCAAGCCTTCATCCAGGCTGTTGAGACGATGATGAAATATATGCCTCCGCGTTTTTTAGGCGAGCCCGGCATATATTTTGCCGTCATTATCATCCTGATCTTTATTATTGTGGTGTATATCTAGGATTAATGTGGAGTACGACAGCTTGCTGTCGCAAAGCAGGAGCAAGCTCCTGCACTCCAAAATAATAAAAAACTATGACACGCGTTCACTTCATCGGCATTGGTGGTTCAGGGCTTTCTGCCATCGCGCGTCTGCTCAAAGAGAAAGGCTATGAAGTGACAGGCTCCGACCGTGTGCTTTCGCAATTTGCGATTGACCTGCAAAAAGATGGAGTGGCTATTTATATCGGGCATCATCCGCGCAATGCGGCGGGTGCAGATATGGTGATCCGCTCCTCTGCAATTGCGGAAGATAACCCCGAAGTGGAAGCCGCAAAGCGGGCGGGAATCCCCGTTTACAAACGTGCAGATTTCCTCGGTCAATTGATGTCTGAGAAAACCGGCATTGCAGTTGCGGGCACGCATGGCAAAACCACTACAACCGCCATGATCGCATGGACGTTATACGCAATGAACCGTGATCCGTCTTTTATTGTGGGCAGCACGTTAAACAATTTAAAGGTCAACGCGCATGCGGGCAAGGGCAGACTCTTCGTCATTGAAGCAGATGAATATGACCGTATGTTTTTAGGTCTCAAGCCGCACATTGAAGTGGTGACCAATCTGGAACACGACCATCCTGATTGTTTCCCGACCTATGAAGATATGTACTCCGCCTTCCAGAGTTTTGTAGACCTGCTTCCGGCGGATGGCACGTTGATCGGTTGCGCCGAAGATGAAGGCGCTATGAGATTGCTTTCTTATGCGCGTCGGAAAGGATTGAGTGTCATCTCCTACAGTCTGCAAGGCGAGATGACCATCAACAGCCCACAGTGGTTGCAGGCGCGCACGTCCAAGCCCAACCAGCGCGGCGGATTTGATTTTTCCATTACGACGAACATGGGCGCGGAAGCGGCTTCGATTGTGAAAGTTTCGTTGCAGCTGCCAGGTGAGCACAATGTCCGAAACGCGCTTGCAACACTAGCTGTGATTGCGGCGTTGGGTCTTCCGCTGCAAGAAGCGGCGGATGCGTTGGGTGAATTCACTGGCACAGGCCGCCGTTTTGAAGTGCGCGGTGAGCATAAAGGCGTGATCGTGGTCGATGATTATGCCCATCATCCCACCGAGATCCGTGCGACACTTGCAGGCGCGAAGGCGCGTTATCCCAACCATCGTATTTGGGCGGTGTGGCAGCCTCACACGTATTCGCGCACGCAATCCTTGTTCTTTGAATTTTCGCGTGCATTTGGTGATGCAGATGAAGTGCTTGTCACTGAAATTTATGCCTCCCGCGAAGCCAAACAGGAATTTTCATCGGCTGAAGTGGTAAGTGCCATGCCTCATCCTTCAGTGCGATATACCGGGTCGCTTGAGGATACAACGGATTATTTATTGAAGAATCTTCGTTCAGGCGATATTGTCATTGTCCTTTCGGCCGGTGATGCAGACCAGATCAGCACAGACCTTTTGAAGAAACTATGAATTGGAATCAGTCAAACCCTTGGAGCGCGGTCAAAAGACTTCAATCCCATAAATAATATGACGATGCTCACGATCCCCGTTGATATATTGCGCCAACAGTTTGGCGATGCAGTGCAGGAGAATGTTTCTCTTGCGCCTTACACTTCTGCGCGCATTGGCGGGTCTGCGGATGTTTTGGCTATGGTCAAATCTACCAATGAATTAATGGATGTTATGAAGGTGGTCTGGGAACATGAGATACCTTATTATATATTGGGCGGCGGCTCGAATGTGCTGGTCAGTGATAAAGGTGTGCGTGGAGTTGTGGTTTTGAATAAGGCCAAGGAAGTGCGTTTCGAAAGCGGCGACCAGCCTACAGTCTGGAGTGAAGCGGGCGTCGTCCTGAGCAATCTTGCGAATCGTTGCGCGTCCAAAGGATTGACAGGTTTGGAATGGGCGGCCACAGTCCCCGGTACGATCGGCGGCGCAGTGTATGGAAATGCGGGCGCATTCGGCGGCGATATGTCCGGAAATCTTCTCTGGGCCGAGATGTTGACTAAAAATGGGCGCGAGAGATTTTCTGTTGGGCAAATGGGATATGGTTATCGCACCAGTATTTTGAAGCGCGGTGGAATTAATGCCATTGTCCTTTCGGCTCTTTTGAGATTAAACAATTCAACAAAGGAAGAAGTGTCTGCTAAAATCGAGCAATTCAGCGAACGCCGAAAGACCACACAACCGCCCGGTGCGAGCATGGGTTCCATGTTTAAAAACCCTGAAGGCGATCATGCAGGTCGTTTGATCGAAGCCGCGGGCTTGAAAGGCACGCGCATTGGCAACGCTGAGATCAGCAAGGTGCATGGAAACTTTATTATCAATCATGGCGAGACCCGCGCGATGGATGTTCGCGAGTTGATTGATTTAACCCGCAGGATCGTGAAACAAAAACTTGGTGTTGAACTTGAGTTGGAAGTTGAATTCGTTGGAGAATGGTAGTTTGAACAAACTTCGTGTGGCAGTGTTATTTGGAGGTCGTTCCGGCGAACATGATGTTTCGCTGATGTCTGCGCGCTCCGTGCTTGCCGCGCTTGACCCCAAAAAATACGAAGTGACACAGGTTGGTATAACGCTCGATGGCGAATGGCTGCACGGTGACAATACGCTTGATGCTTTTGGGAGCGGAAATATTAAGGAATTGAATCGGGTGATTCTGCCGGGCGATCCTTCGCATTCCGCTCTTTACGAATTACGAATACCTGCCCGCCCGAAAGAGCAGCAGGATAATGTGAGTAAGGTCGCAAGGAGAGACCTCGGTGAGGTGATTAAAAAACTTGCCGATATTGACGTATTCTTCCCGGTTCTACACGGGCCGTTTGGTGAAGACGGCACCATGCAAGGTCTGCTTGAATTGGCGGATGTGGCCTATGTGGGCGCAGGTGTGGTCGGTTCGGCCGTTGGCATGGACAAAGGCATCTTCAAGGATGTCATGCGCGCCAACAATATTCCGATTGTTGATTCACTGCTTATTCTGCGAAGCGAAATTGAAAACGATATGAATACTGTAATTGAAAACGTTGAAAAGCTGGGCGCGTATCCATTCTTTGCCAAGCCTGCCAACCTGGGTTCTTCGGTTGGCATCAGCAAATGCAACTCGCGTTCCGATCTTGGCGAAGGTTTGCTGGAAGCCGCGCGTTATGACCGCCGCATTATTATTGAGCGCAGTGTGGGTAAAGTGCGTGAAGTGGAAGTCAGTGTGCTGGGCAACGAAGATCCCCAGGCTTCTGTTTGCGGTGAAGTCCTGCCGAGCCGCGAATTCTATTCCTACGAATCAAAGTATCTGGATGGCACGTCCGGCCTCGTTATCCCTTCACAATTGCCCGATCAAATTACGGACAAAATTCGTGAGTATGCGATCAGCGCCTACAAAGCCATAGACTGCGCAGGCATGGCGCGCGCTGATTTCTTTGTTGAAGACGATACGCTCAAGATTTACTTGAATGAACTTAATACATTGCCAGGTTTTACATCCATTAGCATGTATCCAAAACTGTGGCAGGCAAGCGGCATGACCTATCCCGAACTGGTTGATCGTCTGATCGAACTTGCGCTGGAACGCAAGCGCCAGCGTGATCACACACAGCATCGGAGAACGGCATGAGCGACAGACGTGAACTTTCCCGCGCTGAGCTCGTCCGCCGCCGTCGTGCGCAACGTACACTGAATGAGTTTGAACAAACTGCCAAGCGTGCGCCCAAACCGATTGTGCCGGTCACTTCACGCACATCCACGCTTGCGGTCACATCCAAACTCAGGCGGGTGGCCAAGCCCCGCCGATTTAATGTTGCGCTTGGGTTACCTGGAATACTTTTACATAGGCCAAGCATTTCCATCCCGCGTTTGCATGCGAATTGGCGGATTATCTCCGGTATTATTGCGTTATTGCTTGGCACTACTATTTATTTGGCTCTCACACTTCCATACTTTTTTGTCCCTGCAGCAACCGTGCTGAGTAATAATCGTTTAAGCACGGAAGAGATCAATGCGGTGCTTGGCCTTACGGGTCAATCCATTTTTATCGTCCAGCCACAGGATGTTGAAACACGCCTGTTGATGAACTATCCTGAACTGCTTTCAGCGGAAGTGAATGTTTATTTGCCGAACCATGTTTATGTTACCGTCAGCGAGCGCCAGCCTGTCATTCTTTGGCAAATAGGCGAAGGCTATACCTGGATTGATCAGGCCGGCGTGGCATTCCGTCCCAGAGGTTTTGTGGATGCACTGGTTCCGGTTATTGCTTTGGACGAACCGCCCGCAGGCGCTGGACTTGACCCCCTCAGCCCGCCGCCGTATATGCAAAAAAAATTAGTGGATGCAATTCTCGCTCTTTCTCCGCTTGTGCCTGCTGGCTCGACCATGACATTCGACTCAGACGAGGGCCTTGGCTGGGCCGATCCGCGCGGTTGGAAAGTTTCCTTTGGCACAAGTGCAATAGACATGCCTTTGAGGATGCTCGTGTATCAATCGCTGGTTGATTCGTTGAAAGCGCGCGGCAGGTTGCCTGAAATCATTAATGTCGTCCATGCCGATGCGCCTTTTTATCGCCTGGCTGATAATGCAATTGAAGATTCAACCGAAGAAATAGTGAGCAGTGGACAATAAGATGGATGAGATCGTTGTAGGTATTGACGTAGGCACAACCAAGGTTTGCACCCTTGTTGGGCGGGTGGAGGATGAAAAATCCATCCGCATCCTTGGCGTTGGTATTGAACCATCGGAGGGAATTCGCAAAGGCATTATTGTAGACCTCCCGGCCGCAGCCCAAGCCATCAAACGTTCAGTTGAAAAGGCGGAACATACTTCAGGTTTGGAGATTACCACTGGGTTGGTTAGTCTTGCGGGAGCGCATGTTTCATCGGTCAATAGCCGCGGCGCGACGGGCGTGCCGGGTGGAATTATTGACGCAATGGATATTGCGCGGGCGCTCGAACAGGCGCAGGCAGTTGCCATTCCGCATGACCGCGAGATCGTGCATGTCATTCAGCGCGGTATCACCGTGGATGGTCAGGGAGGTGTCAAGACCCCCATTGGGATGCACGGTTTCAAACTTGAAGTGGAAACACATATCATCACCGCCGCCGCCGCAACTGTGGATAACCTGCGTCAATGTGTGGGCGCAGCCGGTGTTGATATTCAACAATTCGTGTTGAATCCGCTTGCCTCTGCTGAAGTGGTTCTGACCGCTCAGGAGCGCCAGATGGGAGTTGCGGTTTGCGATATCGGCGGCGGCACCACCGACCTGGCAATTTATGTCAACGACGATGTCTGGCACACCATGGTGTTAGCCGTTGGCGGCAACCAGGTCACACAAGACATTGCTCATGGGTTGCGTTTGCCCTTGTCTCAGGCGGAGGAAGTTAAGAAGCAGCAAGGCTATGCTGTTCGGTCCGAAATAGGAAGCGATGAGTATTTTTCCATCCGTCCATTTGGCGAAGATCATGATGTCAAGATCAATCGTCAGGACCTGGCTTACATCATCGAAGCCCGTATTGAAGAAACTTTTGGTTTGATCCTGCAGGAAATTAAACGCTCTGGTTATGATGGTTTGCTTCCCGCAGGCATGGTATTAACGGGCGGCACTTCTGCCTTGCCCGGTATCAAACGGATAGCAGGCGAAATTTTGGGAATGCCCGTGCGTACGGCAAAACCCGAAAACCTCACGGGACTTGTTGATAAATTGAATTCGCCTGCCTATTCCACAAGTGTGGGGCTGTTACGCTGGGTCACCACCATGCGTGAACAGGATGTTCCAGTTTCAGGTGGTAATAAAAAACGCCGCAGATCACAAGGAGAGAAAAATATGAATTTCGAGGCAGTCAAAAATTGGATGAAAAGATTACTTCCGTAATAATAATGATAGTCATTAATGAGTATTAATAATCATGAAAATTGGCTAGTTTTTACCCTTTTAATATTCCGCATCCTAGTTTAAGATATGGCATATTCCTTGCCAGGAGGAACAAATGGACTCGATCAAAAGAAATCTGCAAGCC